>WFUI01000158.1 GCA_015485035.1 Mariprofundus sp. | reverse complement strand
GGTTTTTCCTTCGCTTACAAAATCAAACGCTTACATTGTATGATTTTGATGACCCGTCCATGGGTCGCATGGATTCTATGACTTTTTCAGAGCATCCATACAACCGACGCTGCAGAACGCAATGAACAAGTGCAACCATTCAGACATGATGGTTACATATATGGATACAAACGGATGCTGATAACAACCTTTAAAACACAAAAGGCCACCCGAAGGTGACCTTTTGTGTTTACGTTATTGTGCACGATCCTGATCATGCAGCAGTATGAAGATGATTACGCCGCTTCGCCTTCAATACCTGCTGCTTCGCTATCATCGATGATTTGAGTCAGTTCTTCCAACACCTCAACGTCCGGAGTATCTTCAACGGTTGAATCATCAACAGATTCAGCTTCCGGTTTCGGTGCATTGCGCGCCGCCAAACCGGTACCGGCCGGCAACAGACGCCCGAGAATCACATTCTCTTTCAGCCCCATCAACCAGTCGACCTTGCCGGCCAAAGCTGCCTCGGTGATAACACGGGTAGTCTCCTGGAAGGATGCCGCTGAAATAAACGATTCAGTGCTCAGGGACGACTTCGTGATACCCAGCAGGATCGGCTCGAATGTTGCCGGAGCCTTACCTTCAGCTATCAGTTTACGGTTGGCCTCCAGTACATGCTTGCGGATCGGCTGTTCATCCGCCACATATGCCGACTGCCCCGGATCAATAATCTGGACCTTGCGCATCATCTGACGGGCAATCACTTCGATATGCTTATCGTTGATCTTCACGCCCTGCAGACGATAGACCTCCTGAATTTCATCCGTCAGGTAGTTGGCCAACGCCTCAACACCAAGCACCTTCAGAATATCCTGCGGTGCCGGTGAACCTTCCATCAGGGGCTCACCACGACGTACGCGGTCACCTTCCTGAACCAGAATCTGCGAACCCTTCGGAATCTGATATTCCAGCTGATCAGAACCATCGGACGGATTCACATACACACGGCGCTTGCCGCGAATATCCTTACCAAAGGAGATCACACCATCGGCACCGGCAATAAATGCCAGGTTCTTCGGTTTGCGTGCTTCAAACAACTCAACCACGCGTGGCAGGCCACCGGTAATATCCTTGGTCTTGCCCGCTTCCCGTGGAATGCGTGCCAGTACTTCACCCGCTTTTACTTCCGTTTCATTTTCCACGTTCAGAATAGCACCCGGTGACAGGAAGTAACGCGCCGGCGTATTGGTACGCGACAGCACAATCGGATCACCTTCCGGATCTTTCGGATCAACCAGATGAATCTGAGGCCGCAGTGCATCCTTACGCGTTGCATCCTGCTGCGTCACCACGCGGCTGGAGAGTCCTGTTACTTCATCAGACTGCTCACGCATGGTGATGCCTTCTTCCAGATCGACAAAACGGATACGCCCGTCGGTTTCAGCAATCAGCGGCATGGTGTACGGATCCCATTCGGCCAGTTTATCGCCAGCCTTGATCTTGTCACCATCCTTGACCTGCAGATGCGCACCGTACGGAATACGATGACGTTCCATCTCCTTGCCCTTGTTGCTATCCTTGATCACCACCTCGGTATGACGGTTAATCACAATCTCGGAACCATGTGTGTCGGTTACCGTAATCGCTTCTTCCAGCGAGGCTACACCACCGAATTTCGCTTCCACATGCGCCTGCTCGGCAGAACGGGATGCTGTACCACCGACATGGAATGTGCGCATGGTCAGCTGTGTACCCGGTTCACCAATGGACTGGGCGGCGATCACACCGACTGTTTCACCAATACCTACCGGTGTACCATGACCCAGATCACGACCATAACAGTTGGCACAAACGCCTTCTTCCGCTTCACAGGTCAGCACAGAACGGATGCGTACCACTTCAATACCGGCCTCATCAATCTTTTCAGCCAGTTCCTCATTGACCATAGCGCCGGCCGGCGCAATTTCGACACCGGAAATCGGATCGACAGCGCTTGCCTGCAATACACGACCCAGCACACGCTCATACAAAGGCTCAATCACTTCGCCGCCTTCCACCAGCGCAGTCAGGGTAACACCGCTGTCGGTTCCGCAATCCTGCTCACGCACCACAGCATCCTGAGCGACATCGACCAGGCGACGTGTCAGATAACCGGAGTTGGCAGTTTTCAAAGCTGTATCCGCCAGACCTTTACGTGCACCATGGGTGGAGATGAAGTATTGCAGAATGGTCAACCCTTCACGGAAGTTGGCGGTAATCGGTGTTTCGATAATCGAACCGTCCGGCTTGGCCATCAGACCACGCATACCGGCCAGCTGACGAATCTGCTGGGCCGAACCACGCGC
>WFUI01000157.1 GCA_015485035.1 Mariprofundus sp. | reverse complement strand
GCATGGAGCAACAGGTCACAGTAATCGCAGTGGAAGGGCATGAGGCTGTTGTAAGTGGCCGTCGTGCCAGCGCCTGTGGCGATTGTGCCGGTAAAACTTCATGTGCCACCATGGGCTCATGGGTTGAGCGTGTGATTGAACTGCGTGTACCCAACCAAATCGATGCAAAAACCGGCGACAGGGTTATGCTGGAAGTACCGGACAGCGCCGTATTACACATTGCCTTTCGGTTATATGCTATCCCCATGCTGGCTTTCATTATCTTCGGCCTGATTACCCGTAGCCTGGCTGTGCATCTGGGCTGGCCTGCCGAAGAGGCAATGGCCGCACTGGGCGGGCTTATAGCAGTGCTGGTTTATTATTTCTGGTACAAATCGCATCTTGCCGGTCTTGCATCCGATTCGACCTCCGGACTGGATGTGCGCATGGTGCGCGTGATTGGAGCATCTTCAGGGCACACTCAAGATTCGTTACCTGTTTCATCTCATTGACATTGAATTTTCATCTTTTTTTCATCCAACAGGCTTACAAATCGGCCTGCACTTTTACATAAGGAGTTAAGATTGAATCAAATCAAACGATTGTTCCCGGTATTATTTCTTGCGCTGATGTGGGCGTCGCATGCTCAGGCAATGCCCGACAGCTTCGCCGATCTGGCAGCAGCACAAGCTGATTCCGTAGTGAACATCAGCACCACCAAACATGTGCAACAGCGCCCGCAGGGCCTGCCACCCGGTTTTGGTTCACCCCACGGCTCCCCTTTTGATGACTTCTTTAATGATTTCTTGCGCAATATGCCTCGTCAGCAACAGGAACGACACGCTCTGGGTACAGGTTTCATCCTGTCATCCGATGGTTATGTCGTGACCAATAATCATGTCGTGGAAGGTGCCGACGAAGTCATTGTTAAAATGCGTGATGGTACCGAGCACGAAGCAAAAATCATTGGTACCGACCCCAAACTGGATGTCGCTCTGATCAAATTCAAGGCAAAACACCTTAAAGCTGTAAAGTTGGGCAACTCGGACAAGCTGCGCGTAGGTGACTGGGTGGTAGCTATCGGCAATCCCTTCGGCCTGGAACAAACAGTGACTGCGGGTATCGTTTCAGCCAAGGGCCGTGTGATTGGTTCCGGCCCCTATGATGACTTTATTCAGACCGATGCAGCTATCAACCCGGGCAATTCCGGTGGCCCGCTGTTTAATGTCCGGGGTGAAGTCGTCGGCATCAATACCGCCATTTATTCACGCAGCGGTGGAAACAATGGCATTGGTTTTGCTATTCCGATTAATCTGGCCAAATCGGTCATGGCTGAATTGCGTGAAAAGGGGCACGTAACCCGGGCACGCCTCGGTGTGCATATCACCGATATAGATAAGGAAACCATGCAAGCGCTGGGACTGAAAAACCGTGAAGGCGCACTGGTCCCACAAGTCGTGGCCGGTTCTGCTGCGGATCGGGCAGGCATCAAGCCCGGTGATGTGATTGTATCCATTGATGGCAAGCCGGTTCACAAAGCACATGACCTGCCGATTCGCGTGGCCAGACATACTCCGGGCGATAAAGTGAAAATCGGCGTGATTCGCGATGGCAAACACAAGATCATCACCGTCAAGGTGGAAGCCATGAAAGATGCAGACACCGCGTCAAACGCTCATCCGCATCGTGACAGTGCCAAGATTCGCCTCGGCATGGTGGTGGATAATCTGACTCCAGACCTGGCGGCAAGATTACAGGCCCGTGTCAAGAAAGGTATCGTAGTGCAGCAATTACAACGCGGTATGCCAGCAGCACGCGCCGGCATTCAACGCGGCGATGTGATTTATCGCATCAATGGCAAGGATGTGAACAATGTCAGCAGCTTTTCGAAACTGGCAAAAAAATTCAAATATGGTGAAGTGCTACGTGTCATGCTGGACAGGCATGGTGATCAGGTATTTGCCCTGGTCAAGCTGCCCAAGAAACGGAAAGCAGAGGATTAATTCAGGCCATATGCTCCGACCGCATATTCAATTGCTGAGTCGCCGCAACTGCTGCCTGTGCGAAGATGCCAAGGCAGTCGTAGCGGCGGCGGCCAGGCAGGGGTTGTGTTCGTGGGAAACGGTTGACGTGGATCGCGACAAGACACTGCTCGTTCGCTATGGACTGGATGTTCCGGTATTGCTGGTGGATGGTCAGGAGCTCCTCAGACACCGGATAACAGAACATGCGTTGCAAACATCACTGGCCGGGTTAGCTGCAGGAGCGGCGACATGAGCGAAGGACACAGCATGAAATATCGCTGGCTGCTGGTGATGTGCATTTTTACAGGTATTGGCAGCATCGTCTGGCTGTCTTTACCCGAAGCCCCTGCATCTGTTCGCCAGGGAGCGCAGGCCATTGATTTCAAACTGCCGGATGTGCAGGGCGTCATGCAAACATTACCGAAAGGTGAAGTGATGCTGCTGAATTTCTGGGCAACATGGTGCCCCCCCTGCCGCGAGGAAATTCCATCCATGGCTGAACTGCATGATAAATATGCATCCCGTGGCTTGAAAATCATTGCCATTTCTGTCGATCATCGCCGCGATGATTTGAGTGCATTCATGAAAGAATACAGGATGCCTTTTCAGGTTTTACATGATGCTGACAGTGCTGTATCACGCAGTTATGGCGTTTTCCGTTATCCCGAATCATTCCTTGTAGACCGCAATGGGACAGTGCTGCATCATTTGATTGGAGCCAAGGACTGGATGTCCCGACCAATTACTCAAACCATTGAAGGTATGCTGGAAAAACCACCCCAGGGATGAACAACGACGACACCTTGAAGCAGCGTATCGATGCGCTGCGTTTAGTACTCAAAGAACACAATTATCGCTATTATACGCTTGATGCACCGGTTATTTCCGATGCCGAATATGACCGGCTATTGCGACAACTGGAGGCGCTTGAAACAGAGCTGGGTGAGCCTGTACCGTCTGATTCTCCAACCCGGTCAGTGGGTTCCGCGCCGTCACAGACATTTGCTACACGGGAGCATGGTGAGCCTTTGTTATCGCTGGCCAATGCATTTGACCCGGAAGAAATCGAGGCCTTCGTTCGCAGAATACGTGAAGGAACCGGCGAAGCAAAACCGGATTTTATCATTGAACCCAAAATTGATGGATTGGCTGTTAATTTACGCTACGAGTCCGGCCATTTGACCATTGCAGCCACACGCGGTGACGGAAAAGTCGGCGAGGATGTTACCGATAACATTCGCACGATTGCCGATATTCCCTGGCATCTGAACTGTGTTGACACAGCACCTCCCGAAGTGCTGGAAGTACGCGGTGAAGTGTATATGTCCAAAGCGGCCTTTACCGAACTCAATCGGCGTCAGGATGCCGAAGGGTTACCCGCTTTCGCCAATCCACGCAATGCTGCTGCCGGCTCACTCCGACAACTGGATGCGAAAGTAACCGCCAGACGCGGACTCAACTTTTTTGCTTATGGTGTTGGTCTTGGAGGACGCGAACTGGCCTCCAGCCAGTCCGCTTTACTGGCACGGTTACACGATTTCGGATTTGCCGTACAAGAAACATCCATGGCCAGTGATGTGGATGGCTTGCTGGCCCGCTATCAGACCTTGCAGGAAAAACGTATCGACATGCCTTACGAAATCGATGGTGTGGTTTATAAGCTGGATAATTTCGCCCTGCAGCATCGCATGGGCGCAGTAGCTCGTTCCCCGCGCTGGGCCATTGCGTACAAATTTCCGGCTGAAGAAGTGATCACTACGGTCAAGCAAATCATCTGGCAAGTCGGCCGAACCGGGGTCATCACCCCGGTTGCTGAGATGCAACCGGTTGCCGTGGGTGGAGTCATCGTATCACGTGCAACGCTTCACAACATCGACGAATTACAGCGCAAGCAGGTGTATGCCGGCGCCCGGGTGATCGTGAGACGAGCCGGTGATGTAATTCCTGAAATTGTCAGAGCAGTGGACATCGATGAGAAGGCACAACGCCCCTCACCGCCTCAAAACTGCCCTGTTTGCGGCGCATCGGTATTCCGTGTCGAAGGTGAAGTCGCAATCCGTTGCAGCGGAGGCTTATCCTGCCCGGCCCAGTTGAAAGAACGCCTGTCTCATTTTGTTTCACGCGGGGCAATGGATATCGAAGGCATGGGTGACAAGCTGATTACAAAACTGGTGGATGAGGGCCTGCTTACCGATATTGCTGATCTGTACGAATTCGATTATGAGTCGCTGCATGACTGGCCGGGTATGGGAGAGAAAAAAATCGCCAATCTTCAAAAGGCGATTGAACAAAGCTATCAACGACCTTTAGCCCGCTTCCTGCATGCGCTGGGTATTCGTCACGTCGGTACAGCAACAGCCGCCGGATTGGCCAGTCATTTTGGAAGCCTGGATGCCCTGATGCAGGCCAGTGCAGAAGAGCTGGTTAATATTCCCGATGTAGGGCCGGAAGTCGCAGCCAGCATATGCAGTTTTTTTGCCGAACCACATAATCGCGATGTCATTGCCAGACTGCTGGCAGCAGGCGTGCAACCATCTGCACCCTCGTCAGGACCTGGCAATCACCCTCTGGCTGGAAAAACTGTTGTCCTGACCGGCAGCTTTAAATCCATACAGCGCCGTACGGCACAGGAGCAGTTACGTGCCCTGGGGGCAAGACCGACAGGTTCTGTTTCCAAAAACACCGATCTTGTTATTGCCGGAGAAAAGGCCGGCTCCAAACTTGCCAAAGCACGCGAGCTCGGAATTGAAGTCGCAAACGAGCAACAATTGCTTGCATGGCTTAACCCGGACTATCCATAAATCGTTGTAATGATCACATCGGACGTTTGTTTGCAATAGATTCCGGGGAAGAAGTGCGTAGCTATTATTATGTACAGATAAATGGACAAGCGAGGGCACGGCAGCATTTATGAACAGCCCGGGTTAAACAGGCTTGAAACATCATCACAGCAGCTCTACAAGCAGCGTGCTCATGATTTACCACCGGAGGTGACAGGATTGACAGCAGCAATGCATGCCAAATCATCATATGAACTGACCAGCCTGGCATTATTTTCCCGCGATATCAGAAAAATGCCTCGTATGGGCCGTGAAGAAGAGATGCGACTGGCTCGTCTGTGGCATGATTTCGGTGACCGCGATGCAGCACGTCAGCTGGTCGTTGCCAATCTTGGCGGTGTCGCCGCGATTGCCCGTGAATACCGCCATTTCGGTCTGCCCGAAATGGATTTGATTCAGGAAGGCACCATGGGTCTTATGCATGCGGTCAAACGTTTTGACCCGGATCGTGGTTTCCGTCTGATGACATATGCATCCTGGTGGGTGCGTGCCTCCATTCACGATTTTATCCTGCGCTCGTGGAGCATTATCAAGCTGGGCACCAATAAATTGCAGCGGCGCATTTTTGCCGGCCTGCAGAAAGCCAGAAACACCATTGCTGCATATGACGGGCACCAGATTGATGAAGTGGCTGCAGATTATGGTATTAATGGCAGCGAATATCAGGAAACAGCCAATGCCTTTTTGCAGCGCGATGTATCACTGGACAGTGAAAATGAAGAAGGCGATGCCCTGGTGCATACCCTGCCATCTTCCGGTTTCTCTCCGGAAGACATTGCCATAAAATCCAACTGGGAGAATCATCAGAAATCGATACTGTACAAGGCCATGACGACATTAGCGGATCGGGACCGGTTGATTGTCGAGCGGCGCCACTTGAGCGAAGAGCCGGCCACATTGAAGGAACTGGCTGCGGAATTGGGTGTTTCTGTTGAGCGCGTTCGCCAACTGGAAGCCCGCGCCATGAAAAAACTGAAGGCAACCATCGCTCAATAGCCCGGCTACATCATGGTTTCACAGGCAAACCCAAAAGGGCCACGTAACAACGTACTCCTTTTTAATATTGAAAAAAGCTGTTTGTGTGAGTCTCTAATCGTTGTTTAACAATTTGTATCTTACGATCAAATTTTTCGCCATTGATTAATTGATCAATATAAAGCTTAGCCAGTCTGCTTTTAAGCTGAGAATGCTTAGGATAATACTCTTTAATTAAAAAATAGACATATTGAGCCAGCGCATCTTTGCCTATAAATTGATGTTCATCATTGCCGCGTTTACACACAGCACAAGCAAGCCCGTTTGTGATCGCGGTGATAACACCTGAAGCAGATTTTTCTTTTACAAACAAAACAGTAAAGCGTTCACCTACTTCATGATCACTATCATGGGCATCAGAATTGCCAAATGGGGCTAAATATTTATGTCTGTTTTTAGTTTGAATCGCTGTTAAATGGTCATATTGTTATGTTCGAGTGTGTAAGAATTTTTTGTATCCAATCAATAAAAAAGGACCTAGCATTTCTGCTAAGCCTTAGTTTTTTCTGGTGCTCCTGATCGCTTGCTGTGAATGAAGTGTGTTTATTAGTGGCTTAGCTAAAGCATATCGAGACAGATTTTCTAATGTAGTAACAGCAATATTAACCAGTGCCTCTTCAGTAAAAAACCCTTGGTGGCCGGTAATAAGCACATTGGGAAATGTCAAAAGTCGTTCAAACACATCATCACGAATAATTGTATCGGATAAATCATGAAAAAAGAGGTCTCCTTCCTGTTCATATACATCCAGGCCCAAGTATCCGATTTTCCCTGATTTAAGCCCCTCAATTGTACTGCCAGCATCCACAATCGCACCACGGCTTGTATTAATAATCATAACACCATCTTTCATCATTTCTAAGGAATCATCATTAATAAGATGGAAGGTCTCAGGCGTAAGCGGACAGTGAAAAGAAATAATATCCACCTGCTGAAGAAGCTCGCTCATGGGGAGGTATTTCACTCCAATATTCTTTAATGCCTCATCAGGCTGGGTATCAAATGCAAATAACTTACAACCAAAACCCTTAAGTATATTCAAAACGATTGAGCCTATTCGACCTGTACCGATCACACCTACTATTTTACCATGCATATCAAAGCCGGTTAAACCCTGTAGCGAAAAGTTTCCATCTCGAACACGAGAATAGGCTCGATGAATTTTGCGGTTTAACGAGAGCATGAGCGCAACGGTGTGCTCTGCAACGGCATATGGGGAATAAGAAGGAACACGAACCACATGAATACCTAGCTTATCTGCCACTCGCAAGTCCACATTATTGTAGCCTGCGCACCGCAATGCGATAATTGGGACATCAATAGCTTTGAGTGCCTCGATAGTGACTTCACCAATATCATCATTCACAAAGGCGCAAACTGCATCGGCCCCTCTTGCTAATTCAACTGTAGCTGGCTCTAGCCGAGCCTCATGAAACGTGAGTTGATATCCAAAGTTCTGATTAGCATCAAGAAAATATTTTTTGTCATAGCACTGTGAGCTAAACATCGTGATTTTCATAATACGCGATAATCTAACATCTAACGATTTAAACGTGCATCACAAATCCCGTTCGATGCAATCAAACTCGATTTATACTCTGACGCTCAATAGGAATTTTATATTTTTTTGCTGCGCCATTATTAAGAAATAAATGCCCATAAACATCAACCAGGCCAAAACAAAAGGGCCTACGACTAAATGCCGTAAGCCCCTTTTTTATATGGCGCTCCCTGAGCGATTCGAACGCCCGGCCTTCTGATTCGTAGTCGGGTAATAGGCATAATAATAGATTCAAATTCTAAGGTCAAATCATTGGTATTAAAGGGTTTATATCATTCTTGCATCACGGGCATATCACGCATAATATCCCCCTGTGCAGACCGTACGCAGACCGCAAGGGGGAAAGCATGAGTATACAGAAAAGAAAATGGGCTGATGGTCGTATTACATTTCGCGTCAGGGTATATCATAAAAGGAAGGTTGTTGCTGATCGCACTTTTGACAAACTGAAAGATGCTCGCGCCTATGAGACAGAGGTTAAAGCCCAGGTGCAGAATGGATCATACGTCGATAAAACCGCCGCTGAGAATCTGACACTGTCCGAAGCACTGGACGACTACAATGAGACAGAGAGCCGGAACAAGAAAAATGCCTATGTCCGCGAAGTTTCAATGGCACGGCAGATAAAGAAATATCCTATTGCTAAACTTCCCTTGGCGTCCATCAAGAGTGCTGACATCGCTAAGTTTAGAGACCAGAGAGGTAAAGAT
>WFUI01000156.1 GCA_015485035.1 Mariprofundus sp. | reverse complement strand
CTGGCGTCGATGAACAGATGCAGGATTTCTGGAACCGTGGCGGTGCTCAGGATTCGCATGCGTTCCGTGATTTCGGAGATATGTTCGGTGATGTGTTCGGAGATATGTTCGGTTTCGGTGGAGGTGCGCAATCCAGGCGCGGGGCTGATCTGCGCTATAATCTTTCCATGACACTGGAAGAGGCAGCCAGTGGTCGTGAAGTGGAACTTCAAATCCCCAGGCATGAAACCTGTGGATGCTGTAATGGCTCAGGTGCACGTCCCGGAACCAATCCGGTACCTTGTAATACATGCGGTGGTCATGGTCAGGTACAGATGCAGCAGGGTTTTTTTGCGGTGCGCCGTACATGTCCGACCTGTCAGGGTGCCGGTACCCGTATTGAATCTCCCTGTATCGAATGTGGTGGTGCCGGGCGCGTCAAAACCACCAAAAAACTAAAAATAAAAGTGCCAGCCGGTGTGTATGATGGTGCTCAGGTGCGTGTTTCCGGTGAAGGTGAAGCCGGTCCGCAAGGCAGTCCTCCCGGTGATCTGTATGTGGTGATTTCGCTGAAAGAGCATGCGATTTTTGAGCGTGAAGGGGCGGATCTTCACTGCACGATGCCGGTGACATTCCCGCAGGCTGCTCTGGGAGCAGAAGTCGATGCTCCGACCCTGGATGGCAGAATAAGAATCAAGATTCCGCCTGGAACCGAGGGTGGACGTGTATTCCGTTTGCGTGGGCACGGTGTTCCGGATGTGCGTTCCGGTGGTCAGAAGGGTGATTTATATGTGCGAGTTCAGATTGCCGTCCCGAAAAAAATGACGCCCCGTCAGGCTGAATTACTGCGTGAATTTGCCAATGAAACCGGTGATGAAGTCTATCCGGAGCGCTCATCTTTTCTGGATAAGGTGAAAGAATTCTGGGATGACCTCTCCAGGGAGGCCAGATCATGAGTGCATTGAGGGTAGTGGTTGTCGGTGCATCAGGTCGAATGGGGCGTATGCTGGTGCGTGCTGTAACCGAAAGCAGGGATGCCGCTCTGGTTGGCGCTACAGAGAGGCCCGGCTCCGAGTTTGTTGGCCGTGATGCCGGCGAACTGGCCGGTGTAGAGACACTGGCTGTACGCCTTGTCGATCATGTCAGTGATTGCCCCGAAGCCGATGTGCTGATTGATTTTACCGCGCCGCCTGCAACGCTGCAACACGCCGGGTTTGTTGCTGAACGCGGTATGGCTATGGTCATTGGCACCACCGGTTTTGATGCGGGTCAGCTGCAGCAGTTGCGTGATACCTTGTCCGGTTCAGCTGTAGTGATGGCTGCCAATTATTCGGTTGGAGTGAATCTGGCGTTGAGTTTGATCGAAAGAGCTGCCCATGTACTGGGTGATGATTATGATGCCGAAATTTTCGAGGCACACCACAAACATAAAGTCGATGCCCCGAGCGGGACAGCACTGGCCATGGGTAAGTCCCTTGCTGCCGGCAGAGATGTGGTGCTGGAAGATGTGGCTGTGTTATCCCGAGAAGGTATCACCGGTGCCCGGAAAGCAGGTTCGATCGGTTTTTCGGTCGTACGTGGCGGTAATATTGTTGGTGAACACAAAACCATGTTTATTGCCGATGAAGAGCGTATCGAAATCAACCATATTGCCAGTGATCGCATGGTATTCGCACGTGGAGCCGTACGTGCTGCCGGCTGGTTGTCCAATCAGCCTTGTGGCTGGTACGATATGCATGATGTGCTTGGTTTGAATAGCTGAAGCTTTTCTGAAAACGTGCAGGTTACACTCTGCAGAAGAGTTTCTCTAACTGATTTCAATAAAGCTTTCGCAGCGGCGATCGATACGTTCAAACAGCGGGCTTGATGCAGCCAGTTTTTCAATGCGGTCGATAGTAGCTCGTGATACATCGCTATAGGTTTCCATGAATGTGGTGTTGTCATTTGTTTTGCGGATAAACAGTTTGCCACGCACGCCAGCTTGTTGTTCGACTGTGTCAAGCCAGTTCAGCAGATCGGGTTCCTGTTTTTCACCGGCGTGATACCAGACAAATGCATCAGGCATGACAAGCCTCCAGAACTTTTATGCTGATGCCATTTGTCAGGGACAGGGCTGAATTCGACTCGGCTGTTTCTATAGGTAAATAAGCGATACCAAAGCAGTTTTGTTCATGGTCAACAGCTGCAGATTTCAGTTCTCCTATGCGGGTCGATGTGCAAACAGGACATGGGAGTGTTTCGGGCTTTCCGGCAATCGCTACCTTGTACAATTTCTTTTTGATGCCACCGCGCCAGTGCATGCGGCTGGTGATTTCCTGACCTACATAACATCCCTTGTCGAATGATACACCGTTAAATTCAATCAGGTTGGCATTGAGCGGGTGTATGCTGGCATCCCATTCAACACCGAAATCCGGCATGCCTCGGATGATGCGCATAGCTTCCATTTCACTTTCATTCACCTGTTGATGACTGCCGATAACTGCATTGATATGTTTCCTGTTACTGATAATCCAGTAGCCGCGGGGATGTTCCGGCATCACCAGTGCAAATGTATCTGTTCCTGTGTTTCTGCTACAGGATAGCCAGCTCTGATCCGGTTCGGTCAACTCGAAATCATCAAGAAACCGGGCTGCATTGGCACCCTGAGCGGAACAGATGATAAGATTGTCAACCAGGCCAATACGCAGGGTGTGGCCCAACGCAAACTGGCGCAGGCGTGCGACAGTTGCTTCGGCATGCGAAGTTGGTGTAAGCAAGATCAGTTCATCATGATGGCCCTGGAGAATATACAGTTCGGAAACCGCTTTACCTTGCGGGGTCAGAATACAGCTGTGAATGCCCTGTGTCGGTGTAAGGAGGTTTATATCCTGGGTGATCTGGCCTTGCAGATAGTTGCGCAGGTCGGGGCCGGAAGCTTTCAGGACGGCCCAGCTGTTACGCAGGGCGATTACGGCGTCATGCAACAATTGATCAGCGGTTGTTTGTTTCAATTCAGGTAAATTCATGATGGACGGATTCTAGCAGTAAAATGCTCGTAACACCCCTCTGATAAATCATGGTTTATCTGTTGAGATCAACATAGCCTGCGCTAACATCTTACAGGGGAGGGATACATGGCATTGCGCCCCAGACTGTCCAATAACAGAAAACGGAAAATAAAAATGCTGCTGGGCAGGGCTTTCGAGGCTCTGCAAAACGGCGAACACGATCAGTGTGAACAGCTTTGTGTTGAGATTGATGCGATTCAGCCCGGCAATGCAGATGTTGCTTATTTGCGCGGAGTAGTCGCCAGGGAATGTGACCAGTGCGAACTGGCGGAAGCCTGTTTCAGGCAGGCTATCGATGAGTCTCCGAAACGGGCTGATTTTGTGGTTGCACTGGCCGGCCTCTATTTGTCTATCGGAGAATATAAGCGGGCTGTCCCGGTTTACAGGCAGGCTCTGGCGCTTGATTCCTATGATATCAATGCCCTGATTGGACTGGCCGGAGCCTTGGTTTGTCTGGCTCAATATGATGAGGCGATCGAATTGTTGGAAGTGGCCGGAAAACGGCGGCCGGGTGCTCTTGATATTCGTATGGGGCTATTCCAGGCCTGTCATGACAGTGGCCGCATAGAGCAGGCGCGCGAACACCTGAATGCGATACTCAAGCGTGACCCAAAAAATGCACAGGCTTTTTACAGTCTGGGCTTATTGGATATAGAAAACGGGTCACTGGCTCAGGGTGAGAAAGCAATGCGACAGGCAATTGCATGTGAACCGGATTATACCGATGCGTATACGGTTTTGGCTGACTTGCAGCGCTTTGAACATGAAAATGACGATGTTCTTGTCATGCGGCAGTTGTATGAACGATGTCCGGATGGTTCTATTGAACGGATGAATATGGCTTTTGCGCTGGCCAAGGCGGATGATGATCTCGGACATTACGATGAAGCATTTGCAAACATGCAGGAGGCAAACAAGATCAGGCGGGGCTTCAGTCGTTATGATGAAGCAGTCACGTTCGAACGTATGCATCAGCTGATAACATGTTGCACACATGATGTCGTGGCAGAGCACTCCGGTATTGACAGCAAGGCAGCGGTTTTTGTGTTGGGTATGCCGCGTTCTGGCACTTCACTGGTGGAACAGATTTTGTCCGCCCACCCCGATGTATACAGTTGCGGTGAGAATCACATGTTGAATGAGGCGATGGCTTCGGTTACATCCGGTGAGACTGCGGATGAAATAGATCCGGTCGCCACCTGTGCGTGGACCCCGGCACAATGCCGGGTTGGTGGTCATGCATATCTGAGCCGGTTACAGCAGGTCAATCCGAATGCGCTCCGCTATACCGACAAATCGCTCAATCATATCCTGTATATCGGTTCGATTGCCCGCATGCTTCCGCAGGCGAAAATCATTCATGTGCGGCGCCATCCGCTGGATACCTGTCTGTCGATTTACAAGAACAATATTACCGGCAACCTGTTTGATTATGGTCATGATCTCGGTGAGCTGGGTCGCTATTATTGCATGTATGAGCGGCTGATGGCGCACTGGAAGAGGGTATTGCCGGCAGGTATGATGTTTGAGATTGAATACGAGAAACTGGTTGCTGATCAGGAACAGCAGAGTAGAGCGTTGCTGTCAGCCTGTGGGCTGGAATGGAACTCTGTTTGTCTTGATTTCCAGCATGCCGATAATCGTGTGTTGACTGCCAGCATGACACAGGTGCGGCAGCCGGTGTATGACCGCTCGATAGGTGTCTGGCAACATTATGAGACACATCTGCAATTGCTGACCGATTTATTCAAGGACTGACTTCGCGGCAGTTACTGAAAGGATTGTTTCCTGCTTCTATGCCCTGCCGTATGTCTTCGTTATAGTTGCGTCCTCTTTCAATGGAAGGGACTCTGGAGGCAAGATGACAACACAGGCAAATGGTTCAGCTATGGGTACGGAAATGGCAGGGGACAGTTATGATGCGCAGCAGCCGCTACCTAATTCCCGCAAGGTTTATATTGAGGGGTCACGTCCCGATATCCGTGTGCCAATGCGTGAGATCTCGCTTTCTCCCACCCACACCAATGCCGGTGATGAAGAGAATGCCCCGATTCTGGTGTATGATACATCCGGTCCTTATACTGATCCGGACGTTGAACTGGATCTGCAGAAAGGATTGCCTGATGTACGTACGGCCTGGATTGAAGAGCGTGATGATACTGAATTCTTGACAGGCCTGTCTTCCGATTACGGCAATAAACGCCGCGATGATGAAAGTCTCAATCACTTGCGTTTCGAGCATCTGAAACAGCCACGTAAAGCCAAAACAGGCAGGAATGTGTCGCAGATGCATTATGCCCGCCAGGGGATTGTCACTCCGGAAATGGAATATGTGGCGATTCGCGAGAATCAGAAGCGAGAGCATCTGCGTGAAATTACAAGGCAGCATCCGGGTGAATCTTTTGGCGCTAATATTCCACGCGTGATTACGCCTGAGTTTGTGCGCGATGAAGTGGCCAGAGGCCGTGCCATTATTCCGGCCAATATCAATCATCCGGAACTGGAACCGATGATAATCGGACGTAATTTTCTGGTTAAGATCAATGGGAATATCGGTAATTCGGCGCTGTCTTCCTCGATTGAAGAGGAAGTGGACAAGATGACCTGGGCAACCCGCTGGGGTTCGGATACCATCATGGATCTCTCTACCGGCAAGAATATCCATGAAACACGCGAATGGATTATCCGCAATGCCGCTGTGCCGATTGGTACAGTACCGATTTATCAGGCTCTGGAGAAGGTCAATGGTGTGGCTGAAGATCTGACTTGGGAGGTGTTCCGCGATACCCTGATTGAGCAGGCTGAACAGGGCGTGGATTATTTCACTATTCATGCAGGCGTGTTATTACGTTATGTGCCGATGACTGCGAAAAGGCTTGCCGGTATTGTCTCGCGCGGTGGCTCGATTATGGCCAAGTGGTGCCTGTCGCATCACAAAGAGAATTTCCTCTATACCCATTTTGAAGATATTTGCGAAATCATGAAAGCCTATGATGTATCATTCTCGCTCGGCGACGGTTTAAGGCCGGGTGCGATTGCCGATGCCAATGATGAAGCGCAACTGGGCGAGTTGAAAACACTTGGTGAATTGACACAAGTTGCCTGGAAACATGATGTGCAGACCATGATTGAAGGTCCCGGCCATGTACCCATGCAGATGATTAAGGAGAATATGGATTTGCAGCTGGAGTGCTGTGATGAAGCGCCATTCTATACGCTGGGTCCGCTGACTACGGATATTGCACCGGGTTACGATCATATCACTTCCGGTATCGGTGCTGCCCAGATTGGCTGGTATGGCTGCGCCATGCTTTGTTATGTGACACCGAAAGAACATCTGGGCCTGCCCAACCGCGATGATGTGAAAACAGGTGTGATTACCTACAAGATTTCCGCCCATGCGGCTGATCTGGCCAAAGGACATCCGGGTGCGCAACAACGCGATGATGCATTATCCAAAGCCCGTTTTGAATTCCGCTGGGAAGATCAGTTCAACCTGAGCCTCGATCCGGATACGGCGCGTTCATTTCATGATGAGACCCTGCCGAAGGATTCCGCCAAGGTGGCGCACTTCTGTTCCATGTGCGGGCCGAAATTCTGCTCGATGAAAATCACCCAGGATGTACGGGATTATGCCAAAGCGCATGGTCTGGAAACCAGGGAAGCCATTGATGCAGGTATGGCAGAACAGTCAGATGAGTTTCTGCGTACCGGTTCGGAGATTTACCATAAAACATAAGTGTTGCCCAGACTGAAGACAGTCGTATCATGAAGGGACCGGCTGGATTTTTCTGCGAATTTCTTTTTTCGTGATGAAAAGGTGTTATTCGTTTATCATATAGTTTCCAAGGAGGATCGTTATGCCGTATTCCAAGATATTTGCCCGGGACATTATGGATACTGATCCACCCTATTGTTTGATGGATGTGCCGGTGGAAGATATTGCCAAGCGTTTGGCAGAAGAGAATTTAACTGGCATGCTGGTTGTGGATGATGATAAACGTCTGTTCGGGCTTATCACAGAGAGTGATTTGATTGATCAACAGAAAAACCTGCATGTACCAACGGCTGTAGCTTTGTTCGATATGGTTATTCCTGTCGGTGAATCCCGGTTTGAACAAGAATTGAAACGGATGCAGGCGATGACGGCCGAAGATCTGGCACAAACCAATGTGGTTACGGTTGGTGTGGATGCAGATCTGGGTGAAATTGCAGCGGTAATGGCAGATGAAAAGGTGCACCATCTGCCTGTGATGGATGGTGAATCGGTGGTTGGCATGATCAGTAAACATGATGTCATCAAGGCGCTGGTTGCCAACAGATAACACGTTTGAAGCATTCGACTCACAACGAATCAGAAACTGTTGAAGTCGCCACCCGCCTGGCTGCCACACTGAAACCGGGGGATGTGGTTGCCATCTCCGGCGAACTGGGGGCCGGGAAAAGCGTATTTTGCAGAGCGGTTATGCGCGCTCTGGGGGTTACCGACGAAGCCTTGCCCAGTCCAACTTTTGCGATTATCCAGGAATACGACGCCGAGGATTGCCGTGTTGCTCATATGGACTGGTATCGTCTGGATGAGGCGGCCGAGATTGAAATGCTTGGTGTACGTGACTTTTTTCTGCCGCCATGGATTTGCCTGATCGAGTGGCCGGAAAGGGCTGCTGATCTGCTGCCGGAGGATACTGTTCAGATCCGGATTCAATGCGACACTGATCACATGGCGTGGCGATTGATTCAGGTGCGGCGATCTTGAATAAAATCTGATCCTGAGCTGGAAGCGGCAGGTTCGTTCTGATACATTCCCGACCCGTCATGAATAAACAAACAAGATTCGTTTTTGTCACCGGCGGGGTAGTGTCGTCGCTCGGAAAAGGCATTGCTGCGGCTAGCCTTGCGGCGCTTTTTGAAGCGCGTGGTCTGCGTGTTACCATGCAGAAACTCGATCCCTATATTAATGTCGACCCCGGCACCATGAGCCCGTTTCAGCACGGAGAGGTCTTTGTGACCGATGACGGCACTGAAACCGACCTTGACCTCGGTCATTACGAGCGTTTTACCCATGCGACCATGTCGAAGCGTTCCAATTATACCACGGGGCGTATTTATGAGTCGGTCATTCGGCGTGAACGGCGTGGCGATTATCTGGGTGCAACCGTGCAGGTTATTCCGCATATTACCGATGCCATTAAAAATGCTGTATTATCACTGCGCTCTGAAGATGTGGATATCGCACTGGTGGAGATCGGCGGTACAGTCGGCGATATCGAGTCACAGCCGTTTCTGGAAGCGATTCGTCAGCTCCGGTTTGATCTGGGTAAGAAAAATACCGCCTATATTCATCTGACACTGGTGCCGTATATTGCCTCTGCCGGTGAGATGAAATCCAAACCAACCCAGCATTCTGTCAAGATTTTACGTGAAATAGGTATTCAGCCGGATGTGTTGCTGTGCCGTTCCGATCACCCGATTCCCAAGAGCCAGAAGGATAAAATCGCCTTGTTCTGTAATGTGGACCGGGATTCAGTGATCGATGCTCCGGATGTGGATACGATCTATGCCGTGCCGCTGAGCTTGCGTGAAGGCGGGCTGGGTTCCGTGGTGTTGAAGCATTTCCGGATGGATGACCCCGAGCCGGATTTGTCCGTGTGGAAGGATATTTGCTGCAAGATACGTGATCCGGAACAGGCTGTTCGTATTGCCATGGTGGGTAAGTATGTGGAATTGACCGACGCATATAAATCGGTGAATGAGGCGCTGATTCACGGCGGCATGGCACATGGCGTACGTGTGGACATTGAATATGTCGATGCCGAATCACTGGAGAAAAACGGTGCAGACTGCCTCTCCGAAGTTGATGGTATACTGGTGCCCGGCGGGTTCGGGCAGCGCGGTACCGAGGGCAAGATTATGGCGATTCGTTATGCGCGGGAAAATAAAGTCCCATATCTGGGTATCTGCCTCGGTATGCAACTGGCCGTGGTGGAATTTGCCCGCAATGTGGCTGGTCTGACCGATGCCATCAGTTCCGAATTCAATGAGCGGGCGGATCATCCGGTAATTGCCCTGATGACCGAATGGGAACAGGAAGGTATGCGTGTTCAACGCAATTCAGAAAGTGATCTGGGTGGCACCATGCGCCTTGGCGGTTATCCATGCAGGGTGATTGAAGGTACGAAAACATTTGCGGCATACGGGCAGAGCGTAATTCGCGAGCGCCATCGGCATCGCTACGAATTTAATAATACCTATCGCGAGCAATTGGAAGAAGCCGGTTTAACTGTTGCCGGCACCTTGCCGGATAATTCATTGGTGGAAATTGTTGAGGTGAAAGATCATCCGTGGTTTGTCGCCTGCCAGTTTCATCCGGAGTTTTTGTCCCGCCCTTATAACCCGCATCCGTTGTTCTCTGCCTTTGTCGGAGCGAGCAAAGAACAGGCCGCTGTATGATACAAAAGAATGTCACGGTTGGTGATATCCGGATTGCCAATGATTTGCCTCTGGTGTTGCTGGCCGGGCCATGTGTGATTGAGGGTGAAGACTTTACATTAAAGGCTGCAGCAGGAATTGCGGCGATTGCAAAACGTGTCGGTATACCGCTGGTCTTCAAATCCAGCTTCGATAAAGCCAATCGCACCAGCAAGGATGGTTTTCGCGGTCCCGGCCTGGATGAAGGCTTGCGTATTCTGCAACGCGTTAAAGATGAACTGGGGTTGCCGGTTGTCACTGATATCCATGAAAGCCATCAGGTGACAGCTGTGGCTGAAGTGGCCGATATTTTACAAACTCCGGCTTTTTTGTGCCGTCAAACCGATTTTATTGAAGCGGTTGCCAGTTGCGGTAAGCCGGTGAATATCAAGAAAGGCCAGTTTCTTGCTCCCTGGGATATGCAGCATGTGCTTGAAAAAGCGCAGGCAACCGGCAATGAAAATATTATGTTGTGCGAACGCGGTGCCAGTTTTGGTTACAATAACCTGGTCTCGGATATGCGCTCACTGCTGGTGATGCGTGAATTCGGTGCGCCGCTTGTTTACGACGCTACCCATTCGGTACAACAACCGGGAGGGTTGGGGGGTGCAACCGGTGGTAATCGCGAGTATGTGCCGGGTCTGTCCCGTGCAGCGGTGGCAACAGGCGTTGCAGCCCTGTTTATGGAAGTGCATCCCGATCCGGATAAGGCCATGTCCGATGGGCCGAATTCACTGGCTCTGGATGATCTGGAGGGTGTGTTGATCACATTGAAACAGATTGATGAGGTTGTGAAAGCGTCATACGTCTGAAACCTTTGAGCGCATAGTGTAAAATCAGGGCGCTGTTGTTTCATTTTAATTTTCCCAATTCATGGACGAATTATGTTCTTTTGCGTATGGTTGCGCGCCCTCGAGAAAAAGAGGTGTGCCTGCTCAGGCTGTTTCTTTGCGGGGACGATAAAACGCATGGATGAAATCAAAACCACCCACACATAAGCGCGTGATCTGTGGCCATGATTGAGGTTTTGAGTTGCGCTTTTAGAAATTATAAATATGTGTCGACAATGATGTCGAACAGGAGAAAAAAGTGAGTGAAATTGTAAAAGTACATGGCCGTGAGATTTTTGATTCACGCGGCAATCCAACGATTGAAGTTGATGTGACATTGTCCTCGGGGGCTTTTGCCCGGGCGGCAGTGCCTAGTGGTGCTTCCACAGGTGCGCGTGAAGCAGTTGAGCTACGTGATGGTGGCAGCCGATTGGGTGGCAAGGGTGTTCGCAAGGCAGTCAGTCATGTCAATGATGAAATTGCGGCGGCTGTGGCCGGTCTGGATGCTGCTGATCAGCAGGGGCTGGACGATAAACTGATTGCACTGGATGGAACTCCGAACAAGGGGCGCCTGGGTGCCAATGCCATCCTCGGTGTATCGATGGCTGTAGCCAAGGCACAGGCAGTTGAGAAGGGTGTATCCCTGTTTCGTTATCTGGGTGGCGAAACTGCCAACCTGTTGCCCGTACCCTGCATGAATGTGATTAATGGCGGTTCACATGCGGATAACAGCATTGACTTCCAGGAGTATATGATTGCCCCGGTTGGCGCTTCATCATTTGCACAGGCACTGGATATGGGGGCAGAAGTATTTCATGCACTGAAATCCGTGCTCAAATCCGGTGGACATGTCACAGCCGTGGGTGATGAAGGTGGTTTTGCGCCGAATCTGGGATCCAATGAAGAAGGTATTACAGTCATCCTTCAGGCTATTGAGCAGGCTGGTCTCAAGGCTGGGGATGATGTTGCTATTGCATCCGATATGGCTGCTTCCGAATTTTATCATAATGGATCGTATGTACTGGCCGGCGAGGGAAATCGCAAGCTGGATGCCGCAGGGATGGTCGATTTGATCGATTCACTGTGTCGTCAGTACCCGATCATTTCAGTTGAGGATGGTCTGGATGAAGCAGACTGGGATGGCTGGAAGCTGTTGACTGACCAGGTCGGTGACAGGGTACAGCTGGTTGGTGACGATCTGTTTGTGACCAACCCCGAAATTCTGCAAGAGGGCATTGATAAAGGGGTAGCCAACGCATTGCTGGTCAAGGTGAATCAGATCGGCACATTGAGCGAAACCATTGCTGCCGTGAATATGGCACATGATGCTGGTTACCGTTGTATGATGAGCCACCGTTCAGGTGAAACGGAAGATGCGACGATTGCTGACCTGGCTGTATCGATGGCTACAGGGCAGATCAAATCAGGTTCAGCTTCGCGTTCAGACCGTATGGCCAAGTACAATCAGCTGTTACGTATTGAGGAAGAGCTGGGCAGTGCCGCACGTTTTGCCGGCAGGGCGGCATTTGCGCGTTGATCAGGCAGGGCAGGGCGTTCGCATAACCTGAAATGGGCGGAGGTACTGGCCGGTGGCTGCTCTGGATTGGCGGGGGAGCTGCAGTTGTCTATATGAGCTGGAATCTCGTTTTTTCAGATCACGGTTATCTGGTTTATCGTCAGGAAGCTGAACAGTTGCAACAATTGGAGTCTGAAGTGGAAGCGTTGAAAGCCGGGAGAGAACGGTTGGCCAGAGAGGTGCTGCGGCTCAGAAATGATCCGGATGCGCTGGAGGAACTGATACACCGGGAACTTGGTTATGTGCATCCGGATGAGTATATGCTGATTATGCCGGAGCACGGTAAACAGGAGAAGAAACCGTGAACGCTAATGTTGTCACCCGATTCGCTCCGTCGCCAACCGGATTGTTGCATTTAGGTAATGTTCGCACGGCACTGTTGAACTGGTTGTATGCCAGAAAACATGGCGGCCATTTTTTGCTGCGTTTTGAAGATACTGATCAGGATCGCTCGGAACAGGCATATGTCGATGCAATTAAAACTGATTTGCGCTGGTTGGGTCTGGACTGGGATGACGATGTATTGTTTCAGTCCGAGCATGCAGCCAGTCATGCCGGGGCGCTGGAGAAACTGGCTGACCAGGGGTTGGCCTATCGCTGCTTCTGTTCCGAAACGAAACTGAATCTGGATCGCAAGCTGGCAACATCACGTGGTTTACCGCCGCGTTATGCCGGCCATTGCCGCCATTTGTCTGACAGTGAATCGGAACGGCGGGCTGCAACGGAATCGTTTGTCTGGCGTTTGCGCGTGCATGCGGATGATGGCTATGTGGTGGTGAGAGATAGCTTGCGCGGTAATGTCAGCTTTGCCCTGCGTGATCTGGATGATCCGGTTGTGGTGCGCTCCGATGGTTCATTCACCTTTCTGTTACCCAATGCCGTCGATGATGCAATAGATGGTATCACCCATACATTGCGTGGTGATGATCATCTGACCAATTCAGCCTATCAGGTTTGGCTGCTGGAGCACCTGGATTATGTGCCGCCTGTGTATCTGCATCATGGCTTGCTGCTGGGGCAGGATGGCGCCAAATTATCCAAGCGCAGCGGTAGTCACAGCGTGGTCGAGTTGCGCGATGAAGGCTTATTGCCCGGTGCGCTGATCCAGGCTATGGGCAGGCTGGGGCATCCTAATATACCGGAAACTGCACATGATGCAGCAGCACT
>WFUI01000155.1 GCA_015485035.1 Mariprofundus sp. | reverse complement strand
TCGATGGCAGTATCAGTGAAAATCAGGGCGTACGTATTCTGTTCGAGGACGGTTCGCGTATTATCTTCCGTCTTTCCGGTACCGGCACCAGTGGTGCAACGATTCGTGTCTATCTGGAATCCTATGAGCCTGACAGCAGTCGACACGGGCTAGATGCACAGGATGCTCTGGCGGATATGATTGTGGCGGCCGGTGAAGTATCACAACTACAGAAGCTGACCGGACGTGATAAACCTACTGTCATCACCTGATTTGCTGGATAGATATCCATCATAAGTTACAAAAGCGAGGCTACGCATGAAAAAACCTATTTTATCACCTGAAGCTTGGGCTGTTATTGAGGCACGCTCACACGATCCGTTCGGCTGGCTGGGTATGCACGAGCATCCGGATGGTGGCGTCATAGTCCGTGCATTGAGTGCCCAGGCTGAGAAAATGTGGCTGCTGCCGGAGGGTGGCAGGGCGCAGGCGATGACCCGTATTGAAGGCACGGATGTGTTCGAGAAACACTGGAAGGGGGGTGGGTTCGACAAATCATATCGCTTCCGTATTGAAAATACTGAGGGGCACCGCTGGGAACTGGATGATACGTACCGCTTTTCACCATTCCTCGGGGAAATGGACTTACACCTGATCGGCGAAGGTAACCATTTCGAAAAATATCGTATTATGGGAGCCCATGTCCGTGAGCATGAAGGATGTGCAGGTGTTGGTTTTGCGGTCTGGGCACCGGCGGCTTCGCGTGTTTCGGTCGTTGGCAATTTCAACCACTGGAACGGATGCGAACACCAGATGCGTGTGCGAGGTTCTTCCGGGGTTTGGGAAATCTTTATACCCGGTTTATGCGAAGGTGAAACCTACAAGTTTGAAATCAGGGCCCAAAATGGCGATGTGTTTGAAAAAGCTGATCCTTATGCCCAGCAAATGGAACTCAGGCCGGCCACAGCCAGCGTCGTGCATAATTGCAAGGTCTACCAGTGGAATGACAGTCAGTGGATGTCAGATCGACCGGTCAGACAGGCAGCCGACAAGCCGATGAGTATTTATGAAGTACATCCGGGCTCCTGGCGTCGCAAGGGCGATGGTTCCGAATATCTGAGTTACCGTGAGTTGGCACATCAACTGGTCGAATATTGTCTGTGGATGGGGTATACCCATATTGAACTGATGCCGATTACTGAGCATCCATTTGATGGTTCATGGGGTTATCAGACGGTTGGTTATTTTGCACCGACCAGCCGGTTCGGTACACCGGATGACTTCCGTTATTTTGTTGATCACTGCCATGAACATGGTATTGGCGTGTTCCTTGACTGGGTGCCGGCACATTTTCCCAAGGATGCACATGGACTGGCCCGTTTCGATGGAACGCCGTTGTATGAACATGAAGACCCCAGGCTCGGCGAGCATAAAGACTGGGGTACGTATATCTTCAATTTCGGCCGCAATGAGGTGCGTAATTTCCTGATTGCTTCGGCTTTGTTCTGGCTGGATGAATTTCATATTGACGGGTTGAGGGTCGATGCCGTGGCATCGATGCTGTATCTGGATTATTCACGTGAAGAGGGTGAGTGGCTGCCGAACAAATACGGCGGCCGGGAAAACCTGGAAGCGGTTGAGTTTTTGAAGCAGTTCAACTGTCTGGTACATGAACGCTTTCCCGGTGCTGTGACCATGGCTGAAGAATCCACTTCGTGGCCGATGGTGTCGCGTCCGACCTATCTGGGCGGGCTGGGCTTCACGATGAAATGGAATATGGGCTGGATGAATGATACGCTGGCATATTTCGAAGAGGATCCGATTCACCGTTCCTATCATCATCATGAACTGACATTTTCTATGGTGTATGCCTTCACTGAAAATTTCATTTTGCCATTTTCGCATGATGAAGTGGTGCATGGTAAAGGCTCGATGCCGCAGAAAATGCCGGGGGATGACTGGCAGAAGTTTGCTAATTTGAGGCTGTTATATGCCTTTATGTATGCACATCCGGGCAAGAAACTGCAGTTTAACGGGATGGAATTCGGCCAGTGGCCGGAGTGGAATTTTGATGAATCGCTGCCATGGGATCAGGCTAATTTTATGCCGCATCGTGGCTTGCAGCTGATGATGCGCGACATGAATCATCTGTATCAGGATGTGCCGGCTTTGCATGAGGTGGATTTTGATCCGGCCGGTTTCCAGTGGATTGATTGCAATGATGCGGATCAGTCGGTGCTGAGCTTCATTCGCCGCGATAAAAATGGCGGGCCCGTAGTGGTTGCCTTGAATCTGACACCTGTACCACGCAATAACTATCGCCTCGGTGTGCCGGTGGCCGGGCATTATACTGAAATTATGAACACGGATGCGGAAGTTTATGGTGGCTCGAATATCGGCAATGCCGGTGGTGTACATGCGGAAGACAGGGCATGGATGGGGCAGGCTCATTCAATTGCCATCACTCTGCCGCCATTATCATGTGTCATACTCAGGCCGCAATAAATCTGACAGGAGTCATTTTACGAGTTCCGTATCAGGATGAAATGCCACCCAGGCAAACCAGTAGAGGCGGGTAACAGGCAGAATTTTGTTCGATTCGACATCGCGAATCTGTATGCCTTCGCCATGAACGCTGATGGCCAGTCTGTGCTGATGCCATGTTAGCAGGTGAGAACCTGATTTTTTCAGATCATCCAGTTTCCATGCCAGATGACGGTTGCCCATACTCAAACCGATGACCCATGTTTTGGAGGGCAGTCGTTCATCATGATGGTAGACTGGAAAATAGGTGCCGGAGACAGATTCATAGCCGGCGTAAGGGTTGCGACTATAATCACGCCGGAAGCCTGTGTGGCGCGATAGTACATCGGTATTCGGATGACGCGTTTTCCATGTTTGCCATGTACTGTGCTCGATGGGCAGCAGTTGCAGCTTTTCACCGGTACGCGATCCGGCTACTGCCTGCATCATCAATTGTGACCACAGGCTTTCACTCTTTTTATCATACAGCAATACATCGGATTGATAGAGCATGCCGGAGACACCGAAATGGTCATCGGTATCAAAAGCCATGCCGCTGCCGCACAACGGGCAGTAGCTTATCACAAACGATTTTCCCTTAATGTGGTCGTTGACAATCTCATGCCAGTTCATGATCCGGACGGGATAAGCACGGGTCTTGCCCTGAATGACAATACCCAGAATCAGATCGTGCTTTTCAAGCCAGAGATCGGCGGCGTCAGCCGTTTCCATATTCGGGTTGGTAAGTGCCGGAATAGCATCTTTTGGCGGCCCGCCGGATAAGATTTGATCGGCCGGAATCAACGAAGGAGATAACCCGAAGCCGGAAAGCAGCAGCCAGAGTGTTGCCAGTCCAAATTCAGGCAGTATGGGTGTTGTGCGCATATCATTTTGTCTGAACTGTTATCCAGCCCTTACATTTACTTGTCTATAATCTTCAACCTCAAGCCACAAGGTTTCGTATAAACCTGTTTCTATGCAAAAGCGGATTTGATTGAAAAAACATTGCAAACCGGCAATCATGCAAGCATGGAATGTAAGCAGGGGAAGAGAGGGCCTAATGCATTATTGCGTGCTATCAACCGGGTGATATGCCAGGGCTGGCACCGTTTGTCCAAAGAGAAGGTCATTTTACCGGACGGGCCGCTTATTCTGGTCGGGAATCATATCTGTGGCCTGGATCCATTGTTGATCCAGGCCGCCGTGAACCGTCCCTTATCCTTTCTGATGGCGCGTGAGTATTATCAAAAAATGTGGTATGTACGTTGGGGTTTTGACATGGTGGGGGCTATTCCGGTGAATCCCGGTGGTGCCAACAGACAGGCCTTGCGACAGGCCAGCCAGGTTGTACAAGCAGGTAATGCGCTGTGTATATTTCCGGAGGGGGCTGCCAATCCTCCGATTCCGTTGCATCGTATCTTGCCCGGCGCCGCACTGATTGCC
>WFUI01000154.1 GCA_015485035.1 Mariprofundus sp. | reverse complement strand
GGCTATACCCACGATCGTTAATACTATGAAGAATATCGTAGTTAATGCACTTTTAGCTATTGTAACGAAACTTGATAATTCTACCTGCTCAGGAGAGATATCTGGGTAGCTGGAAATTAGACCGATAATTAATATGTTTTCTATGTAATCAAACACCCCGGCCGCCACCGGTACAAAACAAAAATAGAACAGCCTTGAGCTAGGACCTTTAATTTTCAGAAACAACCAGGACAAAAGAAGGCTACACGAAATTGCGAATAATGCGGGGTACAAAAAATCTACAGGTAGTTGGTTGTACAGGTATAGATCTCTGCCACTTTCACCCAACGTTGTTAGTAATTCTTCGGCATATTCGTATGAGTAACCTCCTGGTGATAAATCAAACAACTTCATGCCATTAGCATATTTCTCTACGCTCGGGATGGTATAAGACAACATTGCCACATAAACAATCATTGCCGGCATAAAAAACAGAAGTACGTTTTTTCCAGAGGACTTATTTTGGAGTATCGATATTAATTTTTTCACTGGAACCCCAAATTTAACTACGATTTATTTGATGGCTAACGATCTGCATGAGGGGGGAGCGCAGCGAGCGTTGATCCTCCCCCGATAAAACGGACTCGTTGCAGGCTTTATGCAGCCAGTCTTTCAAAATCAGCAGGTATTGTATAGCCGGTCCCTGAATGTATTCTCTGGTGATTATCAAATCGATTAATGTAACTGTTCAAAGGCAACCTGAGTTGATGTTCTGATTTGAAAACTCTTCCCCGAATAAGTTCCGCTTTTAGACTATGAGAAATGACTCCGGCAAGATAGAAGCGGGGCATGACATTCAGTATTCACAGCACTTCCAGCTCCAGGTTGCGGATGTGTGCCAGTGAACGTCTGAAATGTTGCCAGTCCCATTGTTTGCCGGGGTCCCATTTGCGGCCCGGGGCAATATCCTGATGGCCGACAATTCGTTGAGGTGAAATAACCGGGTAGCGGCTCATCAGCGTTTTGCACAGGCGTGCGGTTTCACGATACTGGGCTGTCGTGAACGGCGTGTGTTCATCGCCAATCATCTCAATGCCGATCGCAAAATCGTTACATCCGCTTCGACCTTCCCATTCGGATATACCGGCATGCCATGCACGTCGGTCACAAGGCACAAATTGCGTCACGGAGCCTTTGCGATCGACCACGAAATGTGCTGAAACTTTCACACCATGCAGCGAACCAAAGCTCGGGTGTGCGGTACAATCGAGTTGTCCCATGAACAGATTTTCAATGTGCCCGGTCTTGAACTGTCCTGCCGGCAAGCTGATCGCATGTAGCACAATCATATCGATATCCATACCGTCCGGGCGGGCGTTGTGATGGGGCGAATGGAGTTGGCGCATGGGCTTATCATGAATTGCTCATTGTGCGATGTCATGTCCCGAATAGATTATAGCTTTATTCATGCGCGGTTTCCGTCAGAATTGCACCATGGATACAACTTCTCAGGAAACAGCACGATTAATGCGGATGGCAACCTATGCCTCGACATCGGTTGCCATTGTTCTGATTCTGATCAAAACCGTGGCCTGGATTATGACTGATTCACTCAGTCTGTTGGCTACATTGATAGATTCCTGTCTGGATGCGCTGGCATCGCTTATTAATTTGCTGGCTGTGCGTCATGCCTTGATGCCGGCTGATAAAGAACACCGTTGTGGTCATGGTAAAGCGGAAGCACTGGCCGGTTTGGGTCAGGCGACGTTTATTACCGGGTCGGCGCTGTTTCTGGTGCTGGAATCGGTTTCCCATCTGTGGAATCCGTTGCCGATTTCATCCATGCCGGTTGGTGTGGGGGTGATGGTTGTTTCCATGCTTGCAACACTTGGCCTGCTGATTTTTCAGAAGCATGTGATTCGCAAAACAGGTTCGACTGCTATCAAGGCCGATCATCTGCATTACAAAACCGATCTGCTGGTCAACGCCGGTGTGATTGTCGCCTTGTTGCTGGCCGTGTATGGCTGGCCGGGATTTGATCCGCTGTTCGCAATTCTGATTGCCGTTTACATCCTGTACAGCGCCTGGGAAATTGCAAGTGAGTCACTCGATCTGTTAATGGATCGGGAACTGCCTGATGAGGAGCGGGCAAAAATCAAAGCCATTGCCCGCAATCATCCGCAAACACGCGGCATGCACGATTTGCGCACACGCAAATCCGGAACGACGGTGTTTATCCAACTGCATCTGGAGCTCGATGACGGCTTAACCCTTTTGCAGGCCCATGCGATCGCTGATGATGTGGAAGCCCGTATCCTGGCCGAATATCCCGGAGCTGAAGTCATCATCCATGAAGATCCGGCCAGCCTGATGGAGCCGAGACCGGAATTTGCCGAATGAGCAGGCCGCTGGCCTCACTGATGTTCAGTGTTCTGTGCTGGTTTTGTCTGACTGTTCCCGCATTTGCCGCAACCGATATCATCGAAGTCTATTTTTTGCCCATGCAGGAGGCTGCCGATGTGGCCAGAAGCCAGTTGTCCGGAAATGGAAAAGTGGCTGTAATCCCTTCCCGGCATATGCTGTTGATCGACGATGACCCGGTGCATATCCAAAAAGCAAAAGCATGGCTTAAGCGGCTGGATCACCCGCCGGGTCAATATACCGCCTATGTCAGTATCGAAGATATTCGTTCGGGAACGGATAATATATCGAATGTGTCCGGCTATGCGGTATTGGGAAAACTTGCCGGTGGCTGGCTGAAGGTGAAACTGCAGCACCGGCAGTTTCGCTCCGGCCAGCGACAATCGTTCCAGTTGCGTGTTTCGAGTAATCATTCAGGCAGCATTGAAACGGGCGTGATTCGCTCATACAGCCGGGAAACAAGGTTATGGCTTTCCAGATACGGCGTCGTCTATGCCAATAGTGTGGAGCTGGTTCCGGTCACATCCGGATTTAATATTACAGCCACTCCGGCCGGCACCGATAAGGTTCGTGTGAAAATTTCGCCGTGGATGAGACGGGCTATAGGGAACCGGCTGGCATCGGATGAAGCGCCGGTGATTGAAATTGCCGGAGCGGCAACCGAACTGATTATACCTGTAGATAAATCCGTAACCATTGCCGCGTCGAATCAGGAAGCGGGGAAACTTGCGACTGCGCTATTATCGAGATCCAGCAGTACCGGCAAACGTCAGTTTGTCATCCATTTGCGGGTGTCGAAGCAGTAGGCTAGCGATTCAGGCGATACCATTGCGCTTTTTCGTGCCGCCAGAAACTGCGGTATTCTTCATCGCTGACTGCACCATCGCGATTGGCATCCATTTTTCTGAACCGGGTTCGGGCACGCCGATCCACCATGGCTTTGTACTCGGCATAAGAAACGCTGCCGGAGTGATTGGTATCGAGTTCCATAAATGCATCGACGATTTTGTCCGTGGCCGATTTGGGTGCTGCCAGGGCCGGAGAAGTTATCATGCCAAACAGTAAAATCACCCCAAACAGCCGAACTATCATGATCACCCCGCATACATAATGATAAAGTCGTAAAAAGTTCGTCCATGAGCTCGATGATGTCTTTTGCGAAGCCACCATATATTGCTGTCTCAGACGACAGACGGCATCATATCCGAGTTGAATTCGAATCACCACTACACATTGGGCGAGAGGGAACATGAAGGCCTATCTGGAATTAATGCGCCATGTGCGCGATCATGGGACACAAAAAGGAGACCGCACCGGTACCGGCACCCAATCGGTGTTCGGCTATCAGATGCGCTTTGATTTATCCGAAGGGTTTCCGCTGGTTACGACCAAGAAAGTGCATCTGAAGTCGATTATCCACGAATTATTGTGGTTTTTGCAGGGTGATACCAACATAAAATATCTGACCGGAAACGGGGTGAAAATTTGGAATGAATGGGCGACTGAAGATGGCTCGCTCGGGCCTGTTTACGGATTCCAGTGGCGCAACTGGCCGACGCCGGATGGCAAACTGGTCGATCAGATTGCCGAAGTCGTGGAGCAAATCAAACGTAATCCAGATTCCCGCCGCCTGATTGTATCGGCCTGGAATGTGGCCGACCTGCCGGATGAATCCGTCAGCCCGCAGGAAAATGTCATGAATGGCAAAATGGCGCTGGCTCCCTGCCATGCCTTTTTCCAGTTCTATGTCGCCGACGGCAAACTTTCCTGTCAGTTATATCAACGCAGTGCCGATATTTTCCTCGGCGTACCATTCAATATTGCCAGCTATGCACTGCTGACCATGATGATTGCACAGGTTTGCGAATTGAAGGTCGGTGATTTTATCCATACCTTCGGTGATGCGCACCTGTATTCCAACCATGCCGAGCAGGTTGAAACGCAGCTGGCACGCCAGCCGTTCCCGCTACCGACCATGAAAATCAATCCGGATATCAAAAACATCTTCGATTTCACTTATGAAGATTTCGAACTGGTCGATTACCAGTGCCACCCCGGCATTCGTGCCCCGATTGCGATTTAGGGCATTTGTTCCGGCATGAGTGAGAAGCCGATCATTTCTTTTATCTGGGGGCAGGATCGAAACCGCCTGATCGGGTGCGATAATGCCTTGCCGTGGAAGCTGCCGGCCGACATGGCATGGTTTAAAAAGAGTACCATGGGCAAGCCGATTCTGATGGGGCGCAAGACGTATGAGTCGATAGGGCGCCCGCTGCCGGGGAGAACCAATCTGATTCTGACCCGGCAGGCAGACTTGCAAGTCGAAGGGTGTACGGTGGTACATTCGCTCGATGAGGCCAAATCAGTGGTGCCGGATGCCGATGAAATTATGGTCATGGGCGGTGCTGAGATTTATGCGCTGCTGTTTGATCAGGCCGGACGTTTATATATCACTGAAATCGATGCCGAATTCGAAGGGGATGCATGGTTTCCCGAATTTGACCGCCGATGCTGGCAGGAAGTATTTCACGAATCCCACCAGCCGGATGAGAAAAATGCCTATCCCTATACGTTCAGTGTTCTGGAGCGTAAAACAGGATAAGGTTTTTTTATCTTTCCTCCGCATGCCTTTGCGACCATTGCGGTTATAATATTGAAGTCGAAATATGCTTTAACTTTGCCTGATCAGGGTGCGATTGCTGCGAATCATGGCCTGAATCGTTCTCACATAAGCCATGCCGCGTTCAGAATATGATTTCAGGCCTGCGACCAGCACTTCTGCATCCAGCGCGCGTTTGTGAACCCGCAGGTTTTGGCGGATGCTGCGGAATCCGGCATAGGCGCGTGTTGTATTGATGTTGTTCATATAGGTGCGCACCGAGTGTTTTACATTTTCAAAACGCTGCACCTCGTGCGTTGCACCGGCAGTACGGTGTTTGGGCACTATGCCGCAGCCTTTCTGATAGCACCACTGGCCGAAATAATTGTTCCCCTGTCGGGCAAAGCGTGATGTTCCCCAGGCCGATTCATTGGCAGCCTGTACCAAGGCCATTTCAACCGGAATTATATCCACGCGGGCCTGCAAGGTTTGCCAGTCTGAGGGCGATGGCTGTCCTTTGATGGCAAGGTCGTATTCCGAAGCCAGTTTCGTTAACCATGCCAGCTCCCTGCCGCTCAATCGGGATTCCGATTTCAGGCGCAACAGTTTTTCACGCTGCTGTAAAATACGCGCATTCTCGGATTCAACGACCGGTTTTAAAAAAGTGAAAAAGCGCTGTTTCTTCTGTTGAGCATCATTGGCGGGTGCCGTTGTGTTCAGGGCGCTTGTCTGTGCAGAATGATTGCTAGTCGAACAGGACGATAAGACGAACATGCCTGAAAGCCAGATGATCATGCTGAACAGGGTGGATGAAATCAGTGTCGGGTTCAATTTTCCTGTATTCATGGGCTGTGTATTCATGAGCCGAACCCTGCGTCGCTGTCCGGGCCGTTCCGTGACTGGCGACACAAGGAAGGGCACAAGCAGGTAATTGCATTGAAATACATGAGTTTATTACAATGATGAACATTATTGCGGAATGGTTTTGTCCTTTCTTTGGCGGCAAAGAAAGAACGAAAGAAAGCCGCCTCCGCTATCTCTGCCCTTCGGGTTCCCTCTGAATAAATATTTTGGCGGTCGCGGCTCCGCCGCTTTTCTCCGCGAAAATATTCACTCATAGGCAGATCTAAAAGGAGGGCTTCTGGCATTTTATGCGATTGCTCTGCATGCACAAGGCACAAAGCGGACAAATGACACGGTTCCCGATACGCTTCCGGCATGCATGTATCGAAGCAAGCCGCCTCATTTTACGATCTTGGTCCCGAACAGGTGTTGCAGGCGGTCGAAAGCCTCGGGTTTTCCTGCGATGGACATCAACTGGCTCTGAACTCCTATGAAAACCGTGTTTATCAGGTGGGTATCGAAGATGGCGAGGCTGTTGTGGCCAAGTTTTATCGACCCAAACGCTGGAGTGATGCCGCGATCCTCGAAGAGCATGAATTCACACTGGAACTGGAGGCTCTGGAGATTCCTGTTGTGCCTCCGCTGGTGATTGATGGCGACAGTCTGTTTTATTTCGGAGCGCACCGATTCAGCCTGTATCCACTGAAAGCGGGCCGCGCGCCTGATCTGGAATGCAAGGAACATCTGGAGCAGCTCGGGC
>WFUI01000153.1 GCA_015485035.1 Mariprofundus sp. | reverse complement strand
CATGACTGCTTATGGCGTGGAAAAAACGGGCAACTTTTCCGATGAAGCGACGCATCAGAAAACCGGAGCCAATATCCTGTACCAACCCGGTGCGATAGATCTGGCTGCTTTTGCGGGCGACAGGAAAAAACTGCTGGCTGTTCGCGATCAGCGAATTCGCCCGTTTCGTGATGACAAGGTATTAACGGACTGGAATGGCATGACCATCGCTGCCCTGGCTTTTGCCGGGAAATCACTGGATGAACCCCGTTATGTGCAGGCTGCGGCCAAAGCAGCTGATTTTATTCTGACTCGCCTGCGTGACGATCAAGGTGAGCTGTTGCATTGCTGGCGCGCCGGGAAATCAGCAATTGCAGGCCAGCTGGAGGATTATACCTCGATGGTATGGGGGCTGACCGAACTGTATGAAGCAAGCTTTGAGCCCCGCTGGCTGGCTGAAGCACTGAAATTGAACAGGATTATGTTGAGCCGGTTCAAGGGCAAGGATGGTGGTTTTTATCAAACCGGCCAGAGTGATGATCTGATTGCGCGACCGATGGAAATATTCGATAGCGCATTGCCTTCAGGCAATGCTATGGCCATGCATAATCTGTTACGTCTGTCCCGTTTGACCGGCGACGCTGACCTGGCGGCCGAGGCTGCGGCTATTGCGGATCATTTTGCCGGTACTGCTGAACGGGCACCATCAGGTGTTCTGCACCTGCTTTCCGCAGTACTGATGGCTGAAGGCAAGGGTAAGGAAATTGTACTGGTTGGAGACAGGACATCGGGTGATGCAAAGAACATGATGCACATCATCCGCCAGCGTTACAGACCCAATGACGTGGTGCTGTGGCATGATGCAGAGATTGAACAACTGGCTTCATTCACCCGTGGCCAGAAAACCATTGATAATAAAGTTACGGCATATGTTTGTGAGAATTTCCAGTGCAACTTGCCGAGTAACAAGCTGACGGAGGTTATGCATCTGTTAAATCAGTAAGTATCATATCTGCAGATGCCATATTTTCTGCTATGCTTACAGGCATTATGCAATGGTGATGATGAAGGGGTTGGTTGAATACATCCTGTAATCAACTGGAATTTATTAATGAGGTGCATGATTAAGGTGTTGAAAAGGTTACTGCTGTGCTGTCTGTTGACGGCGCCGATATGTGTGAATGCAAACGGGTTTCAGATACCGGATCAATCTGTTCGGGCGACCGGTATGGCCGATGCCTTTACGGCTGTGGCAGATGATGCCTCTGCAGTCTGGTATAATCCGGCCGGCATTGCCTTTCAACCATCATCACAAATCAGCCTGGGGCTGGTGGATATCTACATTCCATCCGTTCATTTTACATCCGGCACAAGTAATCCGTTTTTACCGCTGGCAACTGCGGCCAGCAGCAAACGCCAGAATGCGATGATGCCGCATTTGTACACGACTTACATCAGACCGGAATCCAATCTGGTTTTCGGACTCGGTGTCAATACGCCCTTCGGGCTGGAAACCGACTGGACAGGTACTGCACTTGCCAATGCTACGACACTGTCCCGTATTCAAATGCTCAACATTAACCCGACACTGGCATATCGAATTACCGAGAACTTTTCCATTGGTGTCGGCGTGGATTATGTTGATGTAAAAAAGATTGATCTGAATAATGCATTTCTAACACAGCACGGGCATGGCGATGGCTGGGGTGGCAATATAGGGCTGCTGTATAAAACGGATCTGTTTAGTCTGGCAGCTACCTATCGCACCCAGATTGCAGTTCATGTGGATGGAACTGCATCCAGTAGGCTGGGTGGTGCGGCGCTGGCAAGTACTTCTTTCAAATTACCAGATATGTTGAATATCGGTATTGCTTTCCACCCTGTGACAACATTGACCATCAGCCTTGATGTGGATTGGACCAATTGGGGTAAATATGACCAGCTTGCCTTAAACTACAATAGTCCAATCACCATTCCAACCGGCCTGCCTGTCCCTCCTGCCATTGCGGTACGCAGCATTATTGTCCAGAAACAGTGGCACGCGACCATCTCCCCGAAAATTGGTTTGTCATGGGATATGAATGATCTGGTTCAGTTCAGACTGGGTTATTCATTCGATCCATCGCCGGTGAATGAGCTGTATGCTTCTCCGGACTTGCCGATTAATGATCAGCATAATTTTTCGGCAGGCTTTGGTTTTCATGTCGACAAGCATTTCAGCTATGACCTTGTTTATATGTATACCCATCAGGATATGCTGAATCAGGCGGTACTCGCTAGTGCGGATGCGTTGGGCAATGGCCGTTATACTGCTCGCGCCCATTTGTTTGGTGTGGCTGCAAACTATCAATTTTAACGATGTCGACTCTTCTAAACGATTCAGAGGCAGACAAGCTGATTGCCGTCCTCATCATTGAAGATGATTCCATGATGCGCCGGCACTTTGAGCGGGTGATTGCTGAGCATCCTCGTTTGACGCTGTTTGGTTCGGCCGGAGACTGCAAGGCCGGACTGAAGCTGTTGCAAAAAAGGCCGGATGTTATGCTGGTTGATCTTGGCCTGCCCGATGGCAATGGCATGTCATTAATCCGTGAACTCAAGTCTGTATATCCATCCTCCGAGGCCATTGTCGTCTCGATATTTACCGAGGAAGAAAAGGTGGTCGGGGCGATTCGGGCAGGAGCAAGCGGTTATTTGCTCAAGGATATGCCCACAGAAGATATCGGAGCCTCAATTATAGATGTATTTCAGGGGGGGTCACCCATCAACCCTTCCATTGCACGCTATATTCTCAGGGCAGTGAGTGGCAGGCGTGAGGATTCGGATGAAGAGAAACAGCCGGCTGCCGAACTGAGCGCCAGGGAAATCGAAGTACTCAATCTGATTGCACGTGGCTATAGCCGCAGGGAGATAGCATCCATTCTTGCTTTGAGTACGCATACCGTTGTCACCCATGTTCGGCATATATATGAAAAGCTGGAGGTTCACAGCCGTAATGAAGCCGTGTTCGAAGCTTGCCAGCAAGGTCTGATCACTATTCATGGCTAAAATGCTGGGTCTGCTGCTGTGTTTGCTGGCAGCCAGCGGGCCTGCCCAAAGCGCGCAGAGTAGTGAGGGACTGATTCAGTTTGCCCGGATGCAAGCGATGTCCAGTGATGATTACAGTCGGCCGCCGCCGGATTCCCTTGACTGGTATGAGGTCACGTTACCCGACAACTGGAACATGACTCGCCCAGACAGGGGTGGAGGCGTCTGGTACAGGGCCTCGGTTGACCTGCCTGAAAATGCAACTCAGCACATGGGCATTCTGCTGTCTAATTTCAGCATGAACGCATCTATTTGGTGGGACGGATGGAAGCTTGTATCCGGAGGCCAAATGGAAGAGCCCTTGTCCCGTAACTGGCATACACCTCTCTACGCCAGTCTCGATACTGACCGTCTGAAAAAAGGCCGACACTGGTTATATATTTATATAAAAGGCTACCCTAACGATGCAGCCGGAATCGGTAATGTGAGTTTCGGGCCGGAATCAATACTTTTGCCCACGTACAACCAGCGTTTCTTTGTTCAGCGGACATTAAGCATTATTGCACTGGCCTGCACCATTTTGCTGGCATTTGGCGCTTGTTTAATGTGGTTATTGCAGTCTCGACAAAATGTTGCGTTTAAATGGGTATTCCTTGCGGCGCTGACCTGGTCTGTTGTTATCAGCAATTTTGTTATCCACAACCCGCCGATGCAGCGTTTCTACTGGGAGAGCCTTGTAGATGGTGCCCTCGAGCTTTATACGCTGTTGATGCTGCTGCTGGTGCTCCAGGTTCTGGGTTTAAAAAAAACCTTGCTGAAGAGGTCTTTGGCATTGTTGTTTGCATCAGGCTGGCTGGTGATTCTGATGTTCGGCAACGATGCAGTGCTGATGGCATGGGCCATGCCGATGCACACACTGGATGCCCTGATTTTCCTGTACCTGCTCTGGTTGTGTGTGCGTAGCTGGCTTCAGCAAAACAACCGTAATGCGGTTGTTTTGGCGCTGATCTTTTTGATACAAATGGTATTTGCCGTTCATGACTGGTGGGCGGTTTATTTCGCCAATCAGCTTGAAACCGTGCTGATTATGCAAATTGGCCCGACAACGATGTTGATCGTGATAACCGCATGGATGCTCCACGGATTCTCCAAAAGTTTACAGCTATCCAAAACCTATACCGAGCGTATCGAAGCAGAAGTAATGAGTGTGACAGATCGTTTAAAACAAGAGCAGGCGAAGATGGTGCAGATGCAGAAACAGCAGGCACTCGCCGAAGAGCATGAGCGGTTAACGCGGGAATTGCATGATGGTGTTGGCGCGGATTTGGCGACGATGTCATGCATGTTCAGGGATGGTACGAACAACGATAAAATCATGGCCGATATGGTGGCTCACGCGTTGCTGGATATGCGTATGGTAATGGATGGCATTGTTGAGGACTGCAGGGATGTCGGCATGATTATGGGCGCGCTTCGGCAACGCTTTCAAGACCGAATGAAAGAAACAGGTATCAAGCTGAGCTGGAATGTTCAGGGCCTGCCAATTCGTTGTGAGTTGATTGACAGATCATCTGCGCTGCATCTGATGCGGATTATTCAGGAGTCCTTGACTAATGTTATTCGGCATGCCAATGCAGACTGGGTGGAAGTTCGAGCCAGTATGCCGGATCAAACAGATGCGATGGTACTCATCGAAGTGATTGATAACGGACAAGGCATAGCCCCGGAAATGATCCCTGGCAAGGGACTGGCGAATATGAAGCAACGGGCCGGGATGGCAAAGGGCACACTGGATATTCAAACATCTCCACAATGTGGTGTACACATTTCCTTGCGCCTGCCGGTAAGCATGACTGACTAGGGAGGCGCTGATTTATTCAGCGTTTTCCCAATAGCAGCGAAGAAAATAGCACCAACATCGCACAAACGTGCGATCATATTTTGAATACATTTTTCTATAATTACCCTGCCAAACAGTTTGCAAAATGTTTCGATGCTGTTTCCCGACACAGGGGAATTTATCGGCGCATGTGTATCAATAACGATGATTGGGTGGCAGGGGAAATGTTGGCGAAAAGAAATAGTGCTGTACCGCTGTTGTTGCTTTGTATGGGCTGGGTCGTTCAGGCGCAGGCCGTATCGGTGAGTACCACGCTTCAGGTTTCAGCCACCATGGTGGGCTCCTGCACCATTAGCGCGACACCGATGAATTTCCCTGCCTATGATGGCTCAGCGGATGTAACCACGACGAGCACGATTACAAGCAACTGCACCAGTGGTCAGGCCTACATGATTCATCTTGATGCAGGCACGCATTACAGCGCCGCTTCCCGTCATGTAGCCGATGTGAGTACGGGTACAAACTTTATCACTTATCAGTTGTATCAAGGAATTAGCACCACGCCTTGGGGTGATGCGGGCAACATTGGCGCTGTCACAAACCCGTGGGCCTCCGTGAATCTGACGGGGAGCGGTCTGGACCAGATCAGCACGGTAAGCGGAACACTGTTTGGCGGCGCCAATGTGCCACTGGGAAGTTATTCGGATGTCATCAACATTACGGTGACGTACTGAGTAAAATGTGCAGGCGGGGATCTGTGCTATATATAAAAGAGAAGGAGAGAAAAAATGAAAAATATAATGAGAATGGCCATGGTCTTTTCGATTATGGCTTTTGCAACACCGGCGTTGTCAGTAACAGGATCGACTACGCTTAACGTTACTGCCACTGCGGTGCCTACATGCACGTTTAGCTCAAGTCCGGTTGCATTTGGTTCGTATGACGGGAGTGTTGATCTCGCTGTAAGCGGATATATAAGTAGAACTTGTACTTCTAATCTTCAGGTTATTACTATTGCCTTGGATGCCGGTGCAAATTACGACACGGCAGGATCAACACGACGCGTGGCAGATGGTGCGGGAAATTTTCTAAACTACGAGTTATATGATGATACAGCTCATACGACGCTGGTTGGTGATGGGGGTACTACCCACCCTGGAGCTACCGCTGCATTTCCCTCTTCGGCTACTGCAACCGTTCATTATGTAAGAGGGTTGATGCTGTCTGCCCAGACAATTACTCCAGGCACCTATTCTGATGTGGTAAACGTGACACTTACCTGGTAAATGCCGGAGCATGAAAAGATCCGCTATTTGTAAAATGAATAGCGGATCTTTATTGCGAAACGGACAATATGTCAGAGTATGGTCGGTTTTGCATGCCATGTTTTTTTGCGCATAACATTATTTTTGGCCTGCACGCCAGCCAGCCAGGAAGTAGTCAACAGCAAGAAATCGGCTTATGCTTAGACGCATTAGTATAAAATACGGAGAATTTGTTATGAAAATAAACATGCGGATAAGTATTTTTGCTTTGGCGCTTGTTCTGCCGGCGCTGGCTTGGTCCGGGTCATTCCGCGTAGTACCGATCAAGGTGTATTTTGAGCCGGGCATTACGAGTGCAACCGTTAAAATCGTCAATGAGGACAGTGAAAACCTGAAGCTGGAGCTGGATGCCCAGAAATGGCGGCAGAGCCAGGGCAGCGGCGCAGATGAGCTGAGCGATAGTAAAGATCTCATTATCTTCCCCAAGATGCTCGAGATTGAACCGGGCAAGGAGAAAATTGTGCGTCTGGGCTACCGTGGCAAGCCCGCTGCTAAAGAGCAAACCTACCGCCTGTTTGTTAAAGAACTTCCTGTAATCAAGCCGGGGGAAATGGCGCTGAAATTTGCCTTACGTATTGGTGTGCCGGTTTTTGTTAAGCCCCTGCAGGCGAAAACGAAGCTGGCCATCGCCAAGACTGAAATAAGCGACGGCAAGTTGCTCGTGTGGGTGAGCAACCACGGCAACAGCCATGCCATGGTTACCGGCATACAGGCAGCTGGCGAAACAGCAGACGGCATCAAAACACTGGCGGCTGATGCTTCTGGCTGGTATGTCCTGGCCGGAGCGACACGTAAGTTTATCGTGAGCCTGTCTGAAAAAGAGTGTGCCAAAACGAAAGTGGTTCACCTGGAAGTGAAGCAGGATACTAAAAGCTTTAAATCCGAAGTGTCGGTAAGCAGCAACCAGTGCCACTCGCCCAGGAAACATCAGGAATAAAGTTGTAGCATGCATCGGGTTAAACCATATCAGCTATGACCCCGGCAACTGATGTTATGCTTTTTGACAAAATCCGGTCTGATTCTGCTGTTGCTTGCGGCGACTTGTATGCTGTGGGTTGCTTCTGTTCAGGCCGAAATGGTTGTCATGCATGTTTTTGTGAATGAAGATGATAAGGGCGAACAATTTTTTCAGATGATGGGAGATGGAGAAATTCTGTTTCCGGAAGGCATGCTGGAGAAAATGGGGCTAAAATCATTGTCTGCGGGTGGCAAGCAACGTGTTGACGGGGAGGAATATGTATCTCTCTCCTCGTTGAAAGACGTTCTGGACTACCGGCTTAACGAAGCTGATGTAAGTATTCACATCAATGCCAAAGCTGATTTATTTGCAACAAATGCGATTGATTTTTCTCAAAGCCGAAAAAAATTACCGCCATTGAGTTCCGAGACTGCGGCGTTCGTCAATTACGCTTTGAGCGAGTCTCGAAATCAGCAATTTCAGAGCACATTCACGGGTCTAAATGTTGAGGCTGCTGTAAGCGTCAATCAGGTGCTTGGCTTTTCCAGTTTTTCCCTGACTCACACGCCGGGTGAACGCAGTCAGCTGGTGCGCCTGCTTTCCAATATAACCTGGGATAATCCAGAGAACTTGCAGCGTATTGTTGTGGGTGATTTTTCCACCACTTCCGGTGAGTTGGGCGGTGGCGGCAGCTTTGCCGGAGTAAGTGTTGCACGAAATTTTTCACTGGATCCCAATCTGGTCATATACCCGGGGGTTAATATCAACGGAGTTCTGGAAACACCGTCTGATGTTGATGTGTTTGTCAATAACCGGCTGGTTGACACCAGACATTTGCCGCCAGGGCCGTTTGATTTGAGTAATATCGATGCCAATGCGGGCTCGGGGGATGTGAGGCTGGTGATTCGCGATGCATTTGGCAGGCAACGAGAAATGACTGTGCCATATTATCAGGTCAGCACTTTGCTCAAGCCAAGCATGCACGATTACAGCTATAATATTGGTGTCAAGCGACTGGAGTTTGGGATGCGTAATTTCTCCTATGCCGTACCGACTGCGCTCGTATTTCATCGTTATGGCCTAAACCAGTGGTTAACTATCGGAGCGCGAGCTGAAGCCGATCAGTATACGATCAATGCAGGGCCATTATTGTCTATCGCAGTTGGAGCGTGGGGGCAGTTTAGTGCGGGGGG
>WFUI01000152.1 GCA_015485035.1 Mariprofundus sp. | reverse complement strand
GGATATATGGAGCCGGTTTTTGTCCGTATCTATATTGGCTTTGGCGTAATTGATTCGACTCCAGTACCAGGCAGACTGTTTGTTGTCCTCCTGGTTGCTGTCCGGACGCGCATAGATCACATCCTGCAGCAGCCCTTTATCACTGCTGATTTTCCAGTGACCATCGCGCCCTGTCCAGTGACTTGTGCTGTCCAGTTGTGCTGAAACCAGTTGCCGCCCACCAATCCCGGGCAAATGATCCGACCAGGGATCAAGCGGCCAGGCAACAGCATCCATGTCTACTTTCCAGACATCATCAGTCTTTACGGCATTGAATTGCAAACTGTGTGCGTTGGATGTCTCGCGGTCAGAGACTGTATTGAGCTGTATTTCCCCCAGCACATTTAACGATTGTTTTTCCGCGTCACCAGCTGCCATTTTCCATGATAGCCCGCCATTAAGATGTCCCTCGATATGTTTTAGCGCCAGCGAAGCCATTAACTGGCCGGCATCCAGTGCATGCCATTTTATTATCCCCTTCGATTGCCAGTCCTCACCCTTGTGCGTGCCAGCGCCCTGATGCCATTGCCCGCTTATAGTGCCTTGCAACACTCTGGCTGAACCGGTGATGGTGCGGCCAGAGGTTTGAAGTTGTTGCTGTAGTGATAGCTCAAGTAACTCAACAGGAGGGGAATCTTTTCCTTTCATATACAGTTTTATTTGTCCGCCATGCACAGTGAGGGATGTCGCTGCCTGCCAAATCTGTTTCAGATCGCGATCCTGATGCCATATATTGTTGCTGGCTGTATTGGTGAATACGGCATCAAGGCCGGAGATGTCCATCGTTCCGATACGCGGTGTGCTGCTGGTCAGCAGTTTAGGGTTGGCCCGGACAAGGATGTGTTTGATGGTGACTTGATCATCACCTCGTTCTATCCGGATACCCTGGAGAACCAGGCCGTTACGCAGCAGGTGATAACGAACATCGGCGATGTGTACATTCGCGTGCTCCCCCCATGCGTGAATCAGTTCTTTTGCCTGCTTTTGCGCATAGGTCTGGATGGACAATTGCATGGCGATACATAGCAGGGAAAGGACAGCGATAGCAGCCAGATACCATCGGGCGGCAGAGGGGAAAATGCCGACCGGATGATGGAAGATATGTTTGCGTTTCAGGAGATCTCCAGACTATGGCCGCTGCATAATCTATTGCGATGGCCGTTCAGATTGCTGGAGTTGTCGGATGACCGACTGGTCTTCCAGTGTGGAGGTGTCGGAAGTGATATCTCGATCGGCTGCAATATCTCTGAGCAAACGCCGCATGATTTTCCCGGAACGGGTTTTCGGCAGACTGTCGGTAAAACGAATGTCATCCGGTTTGGCAATAGCGCCAATCTCCCTGCAGACATGGGCGCGTAGTTCATCAGCCAGTGATTCACTGCCTTCGGCCTTGAGAACCACGAAAGCACACACGGCTTCGCCCTTTATGTCATCGGGACGCCCGACCACGGCAGCTTCGGCAACGCTGTCATGCGACACCAGCGCTGATTCGATTTCCATGGTACCGAGCCGATGACCGGAAACATTCAACACATCATCCACACGACCCATAATCCAGAAATAGCCATGTTCATCGCGGCGGGCGCCATCGCCAGCGAAATAATAACGATTGTCGAATTTTTTCCAGTAGGTGTCGAGATAACGTTTTCTATCACCCCAGATGCCGCGCAGCATTGATGGCCACGGTTGACGAATCACCAGCAATCCACCGCCCTCGGTGACAGGTTTCCCCTGTTCATCCACCACTGCAGCATCAATACCGGGCAGTGGTAATGTGGCTGAACCCGGCGTAGTGGGGGTGGCAAAGGGTAAAGGTGAAATCATGTGACCGCCGGTTTCAGTCTGCCACCAGGTATCGACAATCGGGCAGCGTCCTTTACCGATCACATGATGATACCATATCCACGCTTCCGGATTGATCGGTTCACCAACTGTGCCCAGCACACGTAATTTTGACAGGTCATATTTGTTCGGCCATTCATCGCCGGCTTTAATCAGGGCGCGAATAGCAGTGGGGGCTGTATAAAATACGGTGACGCCATGATCAGCACATATTTTCCATAACCGGCCCGGGTCGGGGAATGTTGGGACACCTTCATACATCAGTGTGGTGCCGCCACAGGCCAGGGGGCCGTACACAGAATAGGTGTGGCCGGTAATCCAGCCGACATCTGCTGTACACCAGAATACGTCGGAATCGGGTTGGAAATCGAATACCCAGTGCATCGTTAACCTGGCCCAAAGCAGATAACCTGCTGTGCTGTGTAAAATTCCTTTGGGCTTGCCGGTGGAGCCTGATGTGTAGAGAATAAACAACGGGTGTTCCGAATCCACTGACAGCGCTTCGCCGTGATCCGGTTGCACTTTCAATGCATCATGCCAGTCGATATCGCGACCGCTTTCCCAGTCGATCTCGTTGCCTGCATGGCGCACGACCATGACATGCCGGATGCTGGAGCAGCCAGTGTTCAAAGCCTCATCCACTTTTGGTTTCAGTGCATGGATGCCGCCTCGTCGCCCACCGCCATCGGCAGTAATCACCAGTTTCGCTCCTGCATCCTGAATTCTGTCGTGCAGTGCAGTCGCTGAAAAAGCGCCGAATACGACCGAGTGAATGGCACCGATACGTGTGCAGGCCAGCATGGCAATGGCCGCTTCGGGAATCATCGGCATGTATATCACCACCCGGTCTCCGGATTCGATACCGAGTTCTCTCATGGCATTGGCTGCCCGGCAGACATCAGCCAGCAGCTCTGCGTAACTGATACGGCGCACTTCGCCTGCCTCGCTTTCCCAGACAATCGCGGTACGTTCACCTGATCCGGCCGCCACATGCCGATCGAGACAGTTTTCAGACAGGTTCAGCATGCCATCTTCAAACCAGCGAAAGAAAGGGGCTTTTTCCCGATTCAATACACGGGTGAATGATTGGTGCCAGTCCAGGTATTCTCTGGCCAGGCTCCCCCATGTTGAATCAAAATCTTCCGAGAATTGTTTGCGCAAGGCATGATAATCATCCAGCGAAGCAATATTCGCTTTTTGATTCTGTGAAGGTTCGAAAATGCGAGTTTCCTCGAGTATGCTGGTAATCGTAGCT
>WFUI01000151.1 GCA_015485035.1 Mariprofundus sp. | reverse complement strand
GGGATGGATGCCTCTATGATGGCACGAATGAAAGAGCTTGAAGCTGAGAACCGCCGTTTGAAACGAATGTATGCCGAAGAACGTTTGAAAGCAGAGATCATTCAGGAGGCCATGGCAAAAAAGTGGTAAGGCCTTCTGACCGCCGGTTATTGGCAAAGAAGGCTGTTACCGTAAAAGGCGCAAGCATCCGTCTTGCATGCTGTGCATTTTACGATCGTTTTCTGTGCGCAAAAAACGACACATATCATCAGCATTCAGGACTTTTCGCCATGCGCCTTTGTTAAGGCGTGATTGCCACACAATGACTTCACCGTCATGCCCTTGAGGATGAATGTAGTCATAGTGGTCTTTTCTTGATAAAGGCTCGGCTGATAAACGGGACACGACGCGTGCCTCTCGCCGTTGTTACGCCTGTTTCCTCGGTCTGCCACGCCGACGTTTCTTTGCCGGGTCGGGCTGCTTTTTAACCCATGCAATGACTTCAGATTTTACATAGCGCCCCCCCCTGACGCCGGGGATTTTATGTGCCGTCGGTAAATCCTGTTTGCTTGATCTTTTGTTCCTGAATGTCTTGGGTTCAAGTGAGAGAAAAGCAGCGCATTGATCTGTTGTGAAAATCTCGTCGTTAAAGATAATATTGTTAGGCATAGTTAATCCAAGCCAGTAGCTAATAAATAAGCTGGCTGTGTAGTCAACTATGCCCCACTGTATTAGGAGCTTTTCCTGCAGCCCGCACTATTGTACATCACTGCTTACGCGGCGGTCATCCGTTGGTGGTGGTGGCTCCGCTGTCTCTGACCAAGAGTATAGCACCCGGCTTTTCCGGTGGCAGTTTTAATTGATAGCAGTTGTGACTATCAACGTCATTTTGAGCCTCTGCAAAGCATCCAAAAGAAAGCTTATGCAGGTATGGTGAGGGTATTTTTCCCGCGTGTCAAGAAAAACCTTTTATTATCAATACGTTAGACTTGACTTTTTCTATTTTATTAGTATACAAATAGTATTTATCTTTTGTTTCCACGGGGACAAATCGGGGACAAAACCAAACAAAAAAAACCACTATTAAATAGTGAGTCTTTATAATTTGTTGCTATATATAGATTTTTAGTGGTACTCCCAAGGGGAATCGAACCCCTGTTTCCGGCGTGAGAGGCCAGCGTCCTAACCGCTAGACGATGGGAGCATCTTTGCGGGGTGCGATTTGTACTGTGATTCATCGTTTTCGTCAATCTTGGATACGTAAATCAGCAGCGCCTTTTTCAGATAAAATTACGTATACAGTATGGCATTGGTCGAATCACTGGCTAGAGTGAGCGCGTGACCTCTTATCTGATAAAACGACTGGCTGGCATGATTCCATTGCTGTTCGGTATCACGATTATTTCCTTCGGGATGATGCATCTGGCACCAGGTGAACCCAGTGTGGTCGGGCAGGAGTTCAATCCCAAAGTGTCCGCTCAGGATATCGAACGATTGCGCTCCTACTATGGCCTCGACAAACCGTTATATGAGCAATACTGGAACTGGCTCGGGCGACTGGCTGTACTGGATTTCGGGCAATCATTCTCAGCTGATGGCAGGGCGGTACTGGATAAAATCGCCGAGCGTATTCCGGTCACCCTGTGGATCAATGTGCTGGCCATGCTGTTAATCCTCACTGTTGCGATCCCCATCGGCATCGCCAGCGCCGTGCGGCGGGATTCATGGTTCGACAAGGGCATGACTGTCTTTGTATTTATCGGTTTCGCCATCCCCTCGTTCTGGCTGGGTTTATTACTGATGATCAGCCTCGGCGTAAATCTGAACTGGTTACCCATTTCCGGCCTGCATGATTACAGCTGGCAGCAAATGGGATTCTGGCAGCAGCAGGCGGATATGCTGAAACACCTGATTTTACCTGTTTTTGTCTCTGCCATCGGCGGACTGGCCGGTATGAGCCGTTTTATGCGCACCGGCATGCTTGAGGTGATTCGCGCCGATTATATTACCACCGCACGTGCCATGGGTGTTCCCGAAGGGACCATCCGTTACCGGCTGGCGCTGAAAAATGCCATGTTACCCATCATCACCCTGCTCGGCCTGTCCATACCCGGCCTGATTGGCGGCTCTGTGATTGTCGAACAACTGTTCTCTCTGCCCGGTATGGGATTGTTGTTCTTTGAATCCGTATTGTCGCGCGATTATCCGCTGGTCATGGGCATCACTGTCATCGGTGCCGTGCTGACACTACTTGGCAACCTGATTGCCGATCTCTCCTACGCATGGGTGGATCCGCGTATCCGCCACGGAGTCAAAAATTGATTGCCCGGATACGCCAGCTCATGCGCCAATCCCCCCTGATGCTGATCGGCGGCACACTGGTGCTGGGTGTAGCGTTGCTGGCGTTGCTGGCGCCATGGATCGCCCCGTATGACCCTACCGATATTGATGTCAGTGTGATTCTGATGCCGCCGTCATGGCAACACTGGTGCGGTACCGATACGTTGGGCCGGGATGTGTTATCACGCATGTTATATGGTGCCCGCGTGTCACTGGCGGTCGGATTCGTTGCCGTGGGTATTTCTCTGGTATTGGGCCTGATACTGGGTGCTGTGGCCGGTTTCTTCGGTGGCCGCACAGATTCTATTCTGATGCGCATCACCGATATGGTGCTCTGTTTCCCCACTTTTTTCCTGATTCTTGCCGTTATCGCGTTTCTGGAGCCATCGATATGGAATATCATGATTGTCATTGGCCTGACGTCATGGATGGGTGTGGCGCGACTGGTCCGTGCTGAATTCCTGAGCCTGAGCCGTCGTGAATTTGTACTGGCAGCATACAGTCTGGGGGCAGGCCCTGTCCGGCTGATGTGGCGATATCTGTTGCCCAATGCCATGGGGCCGATACTGGTATCGGCAATTCTGGGTATTGCCGGTGCGGTACTGATTGAATCCGGCCTCTCATTTCTGGGGCTTGGCGTACAACCGCCCGATGCCTCCTGGGGCAATATCCTGACCGATGGCAAGGACAATATTCAGATTGCCTGGTGGTTATCCGTCTATCCCGGCATGGCGATCTTAACCACAGTACTGGGTTATAACCTGCTTGGTGAAGGATTGCGCGATTATTTCGACCCGAAACTGAGACAGTGATGGTAATTCAGAGCAAAACAGTCAAAAGCTTTCACCACTGAGTACGCAGAGTAAAGGCATAATATAAAAAGCAACATACATCCTGGATTATTAAGCGAATATATCTTCCAAATACAATTCATATCATTCAAGACTACAGGTTTTAACTCTGCGAAACTCTGTGTACTCTGCGGTAAAGGATTCAGGGAATGACACATGACAGGTGATACCAAATATATGCAACTGGCTCTGGAGCAGGCCGAACTGGCGGCTCAGGCCGGAGAAGTGCCTGTCGGTGCTGTGCTGGTTCTTGAAGATGGACAGGTATTTACCAGCCACAATGCACCGATCAGCCTGCACGATGCCAGCGCCCATGCTGAAATGCGTGTCATTCGGGCCGCCTGTGCCGCAACACAGAATTACCGGCTTACCAACAGCTCACTGTATGTCACCCTCGAACCATGCGCCATGTGCTCAGGAGCTATCATTCATGCCCGCATCAAACGCATCACCTTTGCGGCAACCGACCCGAAAACGGGTGCTGTTCAGTCCCTCTTTCAACTGCTTTCAGACACACGATTAAACCACCAGCCGCAAGTATCAGCAGGTATTCTGGCCGATGAATCAAGCATGTTATTAAAGCAGTTTTTCAAACGCCGGCGTAAAAGGAAATGCTGATATGTCATTATACCCATGCCAGCCCGCCATCAGGACACAAAATCCAACCGGATTCTATGCCCTAGCACTGACTGAAGCATAAATTATCCAAACGAATCAAAGGTTTTGCTGCATCATTGGTGGAATGATTTACCCAGCAAAAAGAATTCCGATGATGATTTGCGGCTGGCAGCCGGTTTGATATTTTTTATTTTCCGGAATGAGCTGCCCAGATCACGGCGAAAGGCATCATAACCTTCACCCATAAACGTCTTCATCAGGATATCGCCACCATTGCACAGATACTGGCGGGCGAAATGCAGTGTCATCTCATTCAATCCGATCATACGCATCTGATCGACCAGTTTATTACCACTCATCTCCGGTGCCATATCGGAAACGACCAGATCCACAGCCCGCCCCTGCAGGGCTTCGGCCAGTTGTTGCTGCCCTTCGGGTGAATCAAAATCCGCCTGTATCAGCGTGACTCCGCTGATCGGCTTCAGCGGCAATAAATCGATACCGATAACCAGTCCACCCGGACCCACGCGCCGGGCCAGTTCCACACTCCATGAACCGGGCGCACAACCCAGATCAACAATCACGGCATTCTTTTTGATCACCAGGGCATGTTGTTCAAGAATTTCGGTCAATTTGAACGCCGCACGTGAACGCTTGCCCTCTTTCTGGGCCCGTTTCACATGCGGATCGTTGGCATGGCGATGATACCATGCCGAAGTCTTGCGTGCCGCCCTGCTTTTTGATGATTGTGCCATTGTTACCTCACCATCGTCTCTTCAAGCAACGCCCATTGCTTGTCTTTATTCAACTATCGCGCCGCACAAACAACACTCATTGTTTGTGCGGCTTGCTTCATTCTTTCATACGCCAGCCACTGCGCCATAAAGCCCAGCAGGTAACAATCGTGACCAGTACCGTACCCATGACCACCACAATGGAAGCATAAGGATCGGTGTCACCCGTTCCGAGAAATCCGTAGCGGAAACCGTCAATCAGATAAAAGAACGGATTGGCATGATTCAACTGCTGCCAGATTTCAGGCAACTGTTTTACCGAATAAAACACACCGGAGAGAAAGGTCAACGGCAGGATAATGAAATTGGTCACCATAGCGACATTATCAAAATCCTTTGCCCACATGCCGCCGATCAGCCCCAGGCCGCCCATAATGATACTGCCACATATGCCATAGAGCAGAATAATACCCGGGTGCAACAGCGAAAGATCAACAAAAGGCATCAAAACGCCAAGAAACGCAACGGCTACGACCACGGCCCGGACCACCGCAGCTGCAAGAAATGCAATCACCACTTCGATGGCGGACAGCGGTGCCATCAACAAATAGATATGCATGCCCATAACCTTGCCCATAATCATCGAACTGGAGGTATTGGCAAAAGCATTCTGCAGCATGGCCATCATGGCCAGCCCCGGCACCAGAAAAGTGAAATAATCCACTTCCATGCCCGGCACCTGCCGGTCACCCATGGCATAGCGGAAAATGATCAGATACAGCATGGCCGTCAATGCAGGCGTTACAATCGTCTGCATTTTCACCTTCAAAAAGCGGCGGATCTCACGCAGAAACAGTGTCCACATACCGCGCAGATTAATCGGCTGCATGCGATTCTCCATCGGCATTTTCTTCCACCATTTGTTTACCGGTCAGACGCAGAAACACATCTTCCAGATCCTCGCGGCGCAACCCGGCATCTCGCGGAGCTCCAAAACATGTCACGGCTGCCTGATAGGCTTTGTGAAATGTGGAACCATCCTCAAGCATACCCAGTTTCAGGCAGATGCCTTCATCGGTCAGGCGCGGCTCAAACTCGGCCAGTGTTTTAACAGCCTCAACCGACATTTCCAGTTTTCTGCCATAGTTGAACCAGAGATAGGACGAGGCAATCTCACCCATCATTTCCTTCATCGGTCGAGCTGTCAGTAAGCGACCACGATCGATAATAGCGACATGGTCGCAGAGCTCCTCGGCTTCATCCAGATAGTGTGTAGTTAACAGAATCGTGGTGCCGGAAGCATTCAGCTCACGCATAAAATCCCACAAACGGCGGCGCAGTTCGACATCCACACCGGCTGTCGGTTCATCCAGGATCACCAGTTTCGGTTTATGTACCAGCGCCTGCGCCACCAGCAAACGCCGCCGCATGCCGCCGGAAAGCTGGCGTGTGTTTTTAACCG
>WFUI01000150.1 GCA_015485035.1 Mariprofundus sp. | reverse complement strand
TATTATAACGATAGCCGATTTGTCAGATTGACAGTTTAAGCCCGCCATCTTCATCGTCATCACCAGAGTGCTGTAAAATGTCATCGACGCTGGTTTTATCGCTGCCATCGCCTGCCCCTTCAATTGTCGCCATTTTCATTTTCAGGCGCAAGTTATTGGCCGAATCAGCATTTCTGAGTGCTTCGATCTCTGATATTTTACCATTGTGCCATAGCTGAAACAGAGCCTGATCAAAGGTGCGCATGCCATGCTGTTCACCTGCCTCCATGGTTTCCTTGATCGCGCCCACATCACCTTTGAGGATGAGGTCGGCAATACGCGGTGTATTGATAAGGATTTCGATGGCAGCAGCGCGTTTGCCATCCACTGTTTTTACCAGCCGCTGCGAGAGAATGGCGCGCAGATTCAGCGATAAATTCATATAAACCTGTTGGTGCTGTTCCTCCGGGAAAAAGTTAAGGATGCGATCCAGCGCCTGATTGGAATTGTTGGCATGCAATGTAGCCATGGCCAGATGCCCGGTTTCAGCGAAGGCGATGGCATGTTCCATGGTTTCCCGCTCACGAATTTCACCCAGCAGGATTACATCCGGTGCCTGCCTGAGTGTGTTTTTCAGCGCGTTACTGAAGGATATGGTATCGGAACCTACTTCACGCTGGGTGACAAAACATTTTTTGTGCGAGTGCATAAATTCAACCGGATCTTCGATCGTAATAATGTGACCGGCCTGATTGCTGTTGCGCCAGTCCACCATGGCCGCCAGCGAGGTGGATTTGCCGGATCCTGTGGCACCGACCATCAGTACCAGCCCGCGTTTGCTCATGGCGATATCCTTGAATATGTCAGGCAGTTTCAAGTCATCAAGTGTAGGGATTTCGGTCGTAATCTGGCGAATTACCATGCCAACGGTGCCGCGTTGGCGATAGATATTCACGCGGAACCTGCCCAGTCCGGCTATGGCTGCGGAAAGGTTCATTTCCATTGCAGCAGCAAAGTCGGCTCTTTGTTTCTCATTCATCAGACTGTTGGCCAGATGGTCAATGCTGGCGGGTTTGATAACAACATTACCCAGGCGGTGAATGGTGCCGTTGATACGGTAGCCCGGAGGTGCGCCAGCCATCAGGTAGAGGTCAGATGCATCTCGCTCAACCATGACCTTCAATAATTGTCGGATTGAAAGTTCCTCTGCCATGAGTTTACTCCTGTGGTTTTTCCGGAAAGTGAGAGAAAAACCTGTTTCGGGATATTGCCTGGCCAGTAGTTATGCTTGCAATTCCAGTAGTCAGTTTGCAGTTTCCTGTCACTGTCGTTGGTCGTATGGGGAGCATAATGGATGATCAGATAATAGACAATCAGCCGGTCAGCCCGATTCTTGTCGGCCTGATGGGATCGGGAAAGAGCAGTATCGGCAGACGACTGGCCGTTAGTCTGAAACTGCCGTTGATTGATCTGGATGATTATATTGTTGAACAGGCAGGGCGCTCGATTCCGCAGATTTTTGAGCAGGATGGTGAGGCAGTATTTCGCCGGATGGAAACCGAGGCCTTGCGTCAGGTTGTCGGCAGCCATGCAGTGATTGCCACCGGTGGCGGGGTGGTGATGTCTGAAACAAACAGGCATATCCTTAAACAGCATCCGCCGGTGATATGGTTGAAAGCAAGCCCCGAATTTTTAGCCGGGCGCATTGCCGGCGACAGTAACCGGCCGTTGATTGCGGCTGGGGATGCACTGGAAAAACTGCAGGAACTGGCTGCTATACGATATCCGCTTTATGAACAGTGTGCTGATTTTATCCTGCCACGCGGAGATATGAAAAAAACCGAGGCATTACAAACGATCCTTGATTTTATATCTGTTTTTCGGAAGCAGTGATATGATCTGTTGTCGCGCAAGGCTGTCCGGGCATATCTTCCGTGCTCAGCTCTGCGTACCCGGACGAAGCCCGGACATTGAACACCTGGCCGGGGATATAAAAAGTACGGTTTTTCTGCGGTGTACGCAGATAGCGCATCGCCCTATACTCCGTCGCCATGACTGAATTTGCCCTGATTTTACTGTCTGCCGTATTGGTTAATAATTTTGTATTGACCAAGTTTCTCGGGATCTGCCCGTTTTTAGGCACATCCTCTAAAGTGGAAACTGCGATAGGCATGTCTTTTGCCGTCATGTTTGTGATGACGCTGGCTTCAACAGCATCATGGCTGGTACAGCAATATGTGTTGATTCCATTGAACTTGCTATACCTGCAAACCATTTTCTTTATCCTGATCATTGCCTCTCTGGTGCAGTTCATCGAGATGATGATTCACAAAACCAGTCCGGTGCTATATCAGGGCCTGGGCATCTTTTTGCCGCTGATTACCACCAATTGCGCCGTGCTGGGTGTGGCTATCCTGAATGTACAGCAGGAACAGACCTTTCTGACATCTGCTCTGTACGGCGGGGGGGCTGCAATTGGTTTTGCGCTGGTCTTGATTCTGTTCGCCGGTTTGCGTGAGCGCATCGAGGTTTCACCTGTGCCGGCAGCTTTCAAGGGCTCTCCGCTGGCATTGATTACGGCTGGCATGATGAGCCTGGCCTTTATGGGCTTCTCCGGTCTGGTTAAAGTCTGATTCATGACCGGATTATTGTATGCTCTGGCCAGCCTGGGCGCATTTGCGCTTGTTGCCGGTTTGATACTGGCAATTGCCCAGCGTGCCTTTCACATTGAAGGCGATCCGATGGTGGACAAAATTGATGCCTTGTTGCCGCAAACCCAGTGTGGTCAGTGCGGATATCCCGGTTGCAAACCCTATGCGACAGCGGTGGCCACTGGCGAGGCGGAAGTGAACCACTGTGTGCCCGGCGGTGAGCGGACTATGTTGCAAATCGCTGATTTGATGGGTGTGGAACCGAAAGCAGTGGAAGAAGAGGCTGCAGCTCCCCGATTGGCCTTTATCCGCGAGGATGAGTGCATTGGTTGTACTTTATGCATCAAGGCATGCCCGGTCGATGCCATTGTCGGTGCCCCCAAACAATATCACACGGTGATTACCGATCATTGTACCGGTTGTGAGCTGTGTGTGGAGCCCTGTCCGGTGGATTGCATCGATATGGTGACGAAACCGGAATTGCTTGAGCACTGGTCGTGGCCGTTGCCTGATACCAAGCGTTCACAACTTGCTCATGAAAGGAGAGATCAACATGCCGGCCACGTTTAGAAATATTGCCCAGCGGCTCGGTATGATGGCACACAGTTTTCCCGGTGGTGTGCACCCCGATCAGCACAAGTTGAGCGGGGCATCAGCCATTGAAATCTGCGATCTGGCACCAGTGCATATTCTGCCGATGAAACAGCATATCGGTTCTCCCTGTTCAGCGCTGGTTCAGGTTGGGGATCGTGTGCTGCGAGGCCAGAAAATCGCTAAATCAGAGGGATATGTATCCGTGCCGGTGCACGCACCTACATCAGGGCGTGTGGTCAAGATCGAGGAGCATCCCATTGCTCACCCGTCCGGCATGGGGATGCCATCGATTTTTATTGAGACCGATGGTGATGATGCCGTTGACGAAACTCTGGCACCGATCACGGACTGGTTGAATACCGATCCGGCCATATTACGCGAGCGGGCTCGCATGTGCGGCCTGGCCGGCCTGGGCGGTGCGGTATTCCCTACCTTTATCAAGCTGGTGCGGGATCAACGGTTTCCGATTGAGACAGTGATTCTCAACGGCATCGAATGCGAACCCTATCTGACCAGTGATCACCGTCTGATGGCAGAATACGCTGAAGATGTTTTGACTGGCATGCGCATGATCCAACATATGGTCGGAGCAACAACCGGACTGATTGCTATTGAGGATAACAAGCCGGAAGCTGTTGCTGCCATGCATGATGCTTTAGCGAAAATGGATGATCTGAATAATGTCCGGGTGATTGAACTGGCTACCCGTTATCCGCAAGGCAGCGAAAAACAACTGATCTATTCCCTGACCGGGCACGAGGTTCCGGCAGGCAAGCTGCCCATGCATATTGGTGTGATCTGTCAGAACGTGGGTACAACGAAAGCTCTGTTCGATGCGATTGCACTGGGCAAACCGCTGATCGAACGCGTGGTAACAGTAAGTGGCGATGCCTTGCCCAATCCGGCCAATTTACTTGTGCGGTTGGGTACGCCTGCTCGACAGTTATTTTTGCGGCAGGGCCTGGAAGATTTTGATGGCCTGCAAATAGTGCATGGCGGCCCGATGATGGGTGAACGCTTGAAGGCACCGGATGTTCCGGTGGTCAAATCGACCAATGGCTTGCTGGCACTGAGTACCAGAGCGATGGCGGCAGCGCACACGGTGGAGCAACCCTGCATTCGCTGCGGCCATTGCAGTGAAGTTTGTCCGGCTTCGCTGGTACCTAATCTGCTGGCCGATCAGTGCCGTTCCGATCAATTCGACAAGGCGGAAGACTATCAATTGTTTGATTGTATAGAATGCGGTTGCTGTTCCTATGTGTGTCCGTCGAATATTCCGCTGGTACATTATTTTCGTTATGGCAAAGGTCAGATTGCAGTGGATCGGCGAGAACAGTCGTTTGCTGAAGCATCACGGCAACGTTCGGAGTCACGCGATGCCCGCATTGAACAAGAAAAGGCGGAGAGGGCTGCCCGTCGCTCCCGTGTTCGAAAAACACATGCCCCCAAGGCGGATGCAGTTTCTGCTGACACAAAACCATCGGCAGATGCACAACATGTTGATACGGGAAACAAGACTGGGGAGAAAAAGTAATGCCTCTGATTATGCTTAGTTCTCCTCATGCACATGGCGGCGATTCGATTCGTATGATGATGTTTACTGTCATCCTTGCCCTGTTGCCTGCGGCCCTGTTCAGCGTATATCTGTTTGGCTGGTTATCTGTACTGCTGATTGGAACCTGTATGCTGACGGCGCTGGTTACCGAAGCAGTCTGCTTAAGGTTGATGAAACGGTCACTGACGACATTGCTGGATAATTCGGCTGCTCTGACCGGGCTGTTTCTGGCCCTTACATTACCGGCTGCTACGCCGTGGTGGATGGCCGTGCTGGGTTCAGTGTTTGCTATTGTTCTGGGTAAACAGATTTATGGCGGTTTGGGTTATAATATCTTTAATCCAGCCCTGTCAGCGCGGGTCATTCTGTTGATTTCGTTCCCGCTGAATATGACCACATGGCTTGTTCCGATGTCGATTCATATGGGGTCAGCGACATCAGGATTGAATCTGTATGATTTTTCCACATGTCTGACACTGTTTTTTGCCGGTGTCGATGCTTTGCCTATAGTGATGCAACAGGGGCTGGATGCGATTTCGATGGCCAGTCCTCTCGGGCATGTAAAAACAGAAGCGACACTCGGTGTGCCGGTTTCCGAAGCACTTGCCGCTTATCACTATACTGTACTGGATGCCTTCCTCGGGTTTGAGGCCGGCAGTATTGGTGAAACCAGTGCGCTGGCGCTGCTGGTTGGTGGTATCTTCCTGCTGGCACGTCACAGTATCACCTGGCATATCCCGTTTTCCTATCTGGCCACGGTAGCACTTCTGGCAGCCATTTTCAGTGCTGTTTCACCTGAGCAGTTCACGCCGCCCATGTTTCACCTGTTTGCCGGCGGTTTAATGCTGTGCGCCTTTTTTATGGCTACCGACCCGGTCTCATCGCCGGTCACGCCGCTCGGACAGATCGTGTTCGGTATCGGCTGTGGCATCATCACCTGGAGCATCCGCTCATTTGGTGGCTATCCCGAAGGCGCGATGTTCTCAGTATTACTGATGAATTGCGCCGTTCCCCTGATTGATCACTACTGCCGCCCACGCGTTTATGGTCATAAAAAGGAAGCCAGGGAAAAATCAGAGTGATGCTGCTGGATAAAGATCAGATTCGCATGGTGATTGCCCTGTTTGTGGTGGCTGCCATTGCTGCTATCCTGCTTGGTCTGACTGATATGATAACTCGCGAGCCGATTGCTGCAGCACAAAAAGCGGCGTTGCACAAGGCCCTGCAACAGGTATTGCCACAGCACAGCAATGATCCGCAGCTTGATAAAATCGTACTGGATACCGATGGCTCTTTGCTGGACATCTATCCTGCTAAGGATAAAACCGGATCTATCATTGCTCTGGCCTGGGAAGTGGTTGCGCCGGATGGTTATTCCGGTTCGATCCGTATTCTGGTCGGAGTCAGACCGGATGGAAGCATCTATGCCATTCGCGTCACCGATCATAAAGAGACGCCTGGGCTGGGCGATGGCATTGTCAAAAATGACAGCTGGCTGGCCAGCTTTATGGATCAAAGCCTGAGCAGTAAAAATTGGAAAGTAAAAAAGGATGGCGGTGATTTCGATCAGTTTACCGGCGCCACTATTTCGCCACGCGCCGTGGTCAAAGCGGTAAAAGCCGCCCTGGTATTTTTCAACAGTCATAAACAGGCTATCCTTGCCCGTCTGCAAAAACAGGCGAGTACACCCGCCACAGGAGGGCATCACGGTGAATAAATCAGAAATCTTTGCCGATGGCTTCTGGCATAACAATACCATTTTCGCACAATTGCTCGGCATGTGCCCGCTACTCGGCGTTACCACCTCGGTTGAAAATGGATTCTGGATG
>WFUI01000149.1 GCA_015485035.1 Mariprofundus sp. | reverse complement strand
TCAGCGGAGAAAGCAGCGTGGCGATAAACATATTCACGATTCATCGTCCTTATCAACCAGCGAGGCCTGCATGGCATCAACTTCCAGTGAATCAAATGTGTTACGGATTTCAAAAAAGAACACACCGAAAATCAGGGCAGCAATCAATACGTCGAACGCGATGCCGATTTCCACAATCAACGGCATCCCGTTGGTGGCTCCGATGGCGGCAAAAAACAGGGAATTCTCAACAGCCAGAAAGCCGACCACCTGGGTAATGGCTTTCTTTCTGGTCATCATCATCAACATGGCCAGCAAGACACAGGCCGTGGCAATGGACATCGTATTACGTGTCATCAATTCAGAAATCTTTTCAATCGGCTGAATCACATGAAAGGCAAACAGGGTGATACCGAGCGCCAGCATCATCGTCACAGCATTATTCATCAGGGGTTCCACTTCGCGATGCACATGCAACTGGCGAATCACGCGCCATAACAGCCAGGGCAACAGTATTCCCTTGAGCAAAAGCGCCATCACCGCAGATGCATAGAGTTCATCGTGCCCGCTGGAATATGCGACTACTGCAGCGGTAATCGACAGCAACACCCCCTGGGCCGCAAACCAGTGCAGCACAGACAACATGCGGTGCTGTGCCAGCAGGGCAAAGGAAACCAGCAGCATCAATGCGGCAAGGCCGTCAATCAATTGCTGTGCAAATGAGATCATGCCCCGACCTCCAGCATGTAATGCGTAATCAGGCCGAGAAAAGCCAATACAAAAGCGGCACTGAGATACTCCGGCACCTCGAACAGGCGCAATTTTGCCATGCCCGTTTCAGCCAGAGCCAGCAGTACAAATAACACAACCAGCTTGAGCAACCAGAACACACATGCCAGAACAATGCCGCCCGGATCCGCATGGGCCGCGATCCCCCACGGCACAAACAGATCGACCAGCAGCGTGGCAAACAGGATCAGCTTGATCTGCGAGGCCCACTCCATCAGGGCCAGATGTCGTCCGGAATATTCCAGCAGCATGGCTTCATGAATCATGGTCAATTCCAGGTGGGTGGTCGGATTATCAATGGGAATGCGTCCGTTTTCGGCCATCGCGATCATCACCATGGCTGCCAGTGCAAAAGCAATGGAAGGCTGCATAATGATGGGAGTATTCAGGGTGTGATTGATCATCGTGGTCAGATTGGTGCTGTGTGCGCCGAGCGAAAGCACAAAAATGCTCATCAGCATGGCCGGCTCGGCCAGTGCAGCAAAGGTCATTTCCCGACTTGCCCCCATGCCGCCGAAAGCTGTGCCGATATCCATCCCTGCCAGCGCCAGAAAGAATCGGGCCAGCGCCAATAGCGCAACCAGAGCAATCACATCTGCAGTCAGGGATAATGGCGTATCGACCATCAAGGCGGGAACCACACTGGCTGCCATCATCGTGGCGGTAAATACAATATAGGGCGCGAAGCGAAATATCCATGAAGCGTGTTCGGCCATCACGACTTCCTTGGCGAACAGCTTGCGCAGGTCACGCCATGGCTGCATCACACCGGCACCACGCCGGTTTTGTAACCGTGCCTTGCAGGTGGACACAAATCCCGCTGCAAGCGGTGCAACCAGCACCAGCAGCATAGCCTGGAAAATCTGAACAAATATGGATGCCATGACACTCATGCGAATAAGGCCAGCAACAGGATGACCGTGACAAATGTCCAGGTCAGATTGGTATGGATACCGTATTGGTGCTGCGTATTCAGCCAGCGTGCGACCGATAGCGTCAATCGGCCAATCGGTTGATACAGGTGTTTTACCGCCAGATCACCGACATGCACCGTGTAACGTACTTTAGTGGTCAGTAATTTATGGAACCGTCGCTCCACATGCACATGTTCGTCCGGCTGCAATACACCCCAAAAAATACGCCGCAGCGGCTGCGAAAAGCTGGTGGCATTGTATTGCATGCGTGCATTCAGATGCGGATTGCCACAACTCCACATACGGCTGCGACGAATCACCTGCCCCTTCGGATGCAGCCACCAGAAAACCAGACCACCAACGATGATCATCCCTGCCAAAGCCAGTGGTGATGAATAAGACGCGTGGCTTGCACTCACCGGTGTCAGCCACAACCACCCGTGCGCATGCACGGAATCAGCCAGTGAGGCATGCAACAGCATCTGTGGCACGGCATCGATTAGTGGGATAAACAACACGGGCAGTACTCCCAACAACAGGCAGAATATTGCAGGAATCGCCATACCGGCTTGCATCCACCCATCCACTTCCTGAGCCTGTGCCGCCGCCTTGCTTCGGGCATGGCCGAGGAAAACAACCCCGAAGACTTTGACAAAGCAGGCTGCTGCCAGCGCCCCGGCCAGCGCCAGCATCGCGGCTGAAAATGGCACAATCGCCATCAGCAATGCACCGCCCATTTGTGGTGCCATCAGGGCGGTTTGAAAGGTCAGCCATTCGGAAACAAAACCGTTGAACGGCGGCAGTGCGGAAATCGAGACCGCCGCAACCAGAAAAAATACTGCGGTTACCGGCATGCGATGAATTAATCCGCCCATGGATTCCATATCGCGTGTGCCGGTGCTGTGTAACACCGCCCCCGCCCCCATGAACAGCAGCCCTTTGAAGATGGCGTGGTTGATGGTGTGGTAGAGCCCCGCAATCAGACCGAGCGCCGCCAGCATCGGATGCCCGAAATGGGCCAGCAACATGGCCAGACCGATACCAATCAGAATAATGCCGATATTTTCCACCGAGTGATATGCCAGCAGGCGTTTCAAATCATGCTGTTGCAGCGCCAGCAATACACCACCTACAGCCGAGCTTGATCCTGCCGCCAGAATCAGCGCACACCACCACCACTGAAAATCGCCAGGCCCCATCAAATCCCAGACCACGCGGATAAATCCGAATATGGCCACCTTGAGCATGATGCCACTCATCAGAGCCGACACATTGGATGGTGCAACCGGATGCGCATCCGGCAACCACCCATGCAGGGGGATGACACCGGCTTTGGTGCCAAAACCGAATGCTGCCAACAGGAATGCAGCCGATGCCCAGAATGGTTCGATACCTGCTTCCCTCATAACAGCAAATTCAAACGAGCCGGAAGCCGCATACAGGGTGGCAAACGAGCCCAGGATCAGCAGCCCTGCCATATGCGCCATGAGCAGATAGATAAATCCCGCCTTGCGGTTCTCCAGATGCTGATGCTCATGGGTAACGAGGAAATAGGACGATACACTCATCAATTCCCAGAACAGCATAAAGGCCAGTGCATCCCCGGCCAGCACCACACCCATCATACCGAGCGCAAACAGCGGCATAAAGACCAGCAACGGTGTGATCCGTTTTTCATGGCGAAAATAACCATGAGAATAGATGGCGACAGGAAACAACAGCGAACCGATCACCAGCAGGAAAAATGCGCCCAGTGCATCCAGCTCGGCATGCAACGGCAACCAGGGCAAACCAAGCGGCAGGGTGATGCTGCCCCCGCCCGAAATCAGGCCGCTAAAGCCGGCGGAAATCGCCAATATCCCGGCCATGGCCAGCAACAGACTCAACGCTGTACGCTGCATGATCTGTCCCCGCAGAATCAGCGGACTGCATGCTGCCAGTAAAGAAGTACCACATGCCGCCAGAGCCAGTTGCAGCGAAAGCGCTGTCACCGCGAACGCACCATCAGCAATTCGCAGCTTTCCTCAAATGGATTGCTCCAGTTATGCGGCTTGCGCGCATCATAATAGACGGATTGCGTTTCATGCACTTCATATTCGCGCCCGTCATGCTCCAGCAACGCCCGTCCGCGCCGCGCCCAAACAAATACCTGCGCACTGCGAATACCATATAATGCTTCATCGAGTTTCCCGCCCGGTTGCAGATGCACCAGCATCGGCTCGAATCCGGCCGGGCGATGCTGGGCTGTCAACGGCACAAAACGACTGCCGCCTTTCAGCGGCACAGAAGGGCGGTCATCCAACGCAAAGATTTCGACATCCGTATCATCCACGCTATCGAGAAAAAACGAGGCCACGGTCAGATTCAGGCCGTCGGCCAGTTTCTCCAATGTCGCGACGGACGGAGAACTCTGCCCCGCCTCCAGTTGCGACAGTGCTGCCGCACTGATACCGGAACTCTCGGCCAGCGCCCGCTGCGACAAGCCCTGCTGCTCTCTGAGGAAACGGATTTTTTTGGAAATAGTATTCATAGGGGGTTGCATTGTATGTAAT
>WFUI01000148.1 GCA_015485035.1 Mariprofundus sp. | reverse complement strand
TCATATTGGTTAGCAATTGCCTGCTCGATGGCATCGCCCTGATCCTCAGCAGTATAACTCCATGACTCCTCGGCACTCACATGCAGTTTTCCAGCAAGGGAAAGCGCCTGCTCCAGCACCAACACCCCCCCCGCATCGACAAATAAATCCCATGTGTTCCAGTCAAAACCATTCGGCCCCGTCAGAAAGCCAAGGTCAGATTCGTTCCAGTCAGTTATTTCGGATAGAGAAGTTGCTGATTGCGCCAGTGGCCGGGAAAGATCAAGGCCATCAAACCATGCAAAGACACTGGTTTCACCTGTGAACAGTCTTTGCCCTACATCAGCATCGCGCGACAGGTTGAGAAATCCATCCAGTTCAATCGCTGCATCACCTGCCCGAACCGGCAATGCGTCTGGATTAAGCCAGCCAAAATTTTGATTCCTTGTTCGAATCACTGAAAAGTCATCTGTACTTAAATCGAATGCGTTGATGATTGAGGCGTATTTGGCCAGCAGCCCGTAAGCATCAATTAGTGCCCCATCAACATCAGTAGCGTTAAGAAAAGCATCATCGAGCAACGATTCTGCAGTCAGGGCAACAGGTGTGCCAACCCCGTCATTCAGCAATACCTCAATCGCAGGAACAGTCAACTCCAGGTCATCAGCGATACTATTAAACACCGCTTCCCTGCGTTGATAGAGATATACCGGCTCCTCTCCCACAGGCACCTGAGTGGCATCAAACCCATCTTCCGGCACGATAGTGCTGATCGTTTCCTGTAGGCCTTGCAAAAATATTTCGATTTCATCACGTTCATCCGCATCGATTGGTTCAACCAAAAGCACATGTACTTCACCAATGGAAAGACCAGACGCATTGACCTGCTGCAGCTTGCCATACAACTCCTTGGCCTTGCCCGGCATGGTGATTTCCAATCCGGTCAGCTCCAATAACTGCGAAAACTCATCATCGGACAGACCCAGATCCCCGGCACAACTGGAGTCTGGTCCCCACCAGCTTACAATATTGCCGACAGCTAATCCGGAATCGCGCTGGATATGCAGTATATCAGCAATATTTTCCAGCATATTATGCCTCAATTGATCATCTGTCAGAGAGGTCATCACGGCATCCAGATCGACAACATCCAGTCCGGTTGCATGCTGCAAACGAACAAAACGGTGCATGCGATCCAGCACAGATTGGAAATCGCCTGCATCTCCATCCAGTGAAGCGGTTTCTGCGTTAATCGTCACCTTGCCATCGGGGTTCACCCATCCGGCTGCCAGCAAAGCCTCAAGATCCTCTAACTCCATCTCACCTTTCTGCATCAAGGTTTCAACATTTCTTAACGGAGGGAAGCTTTCGACATTCCAATAAGCCCTGAGCTGCTCATCGCGGCCGCGCCTGGTTACAAGCTCAATTTCTGCTTCATGCAGACCGACAAATTCGGCAATAGCCAGATCACGGGCATGCTCATCCTCCGTGCGCCGCAATACATCCAGCAACTCATACCGTTCGATGCCGATATGGCGCAGAAAATGGCGCGCCTTCTCAACCGAGAGATTAAACGGCAGCACCCAGGGGTATTGCGCCTGTAACAACAGATCATAGGCCGCAGCATTGAAATGCTCCGGTTCCGCTGCGACCTCCGCTTCCGGTTCATCGGTCTGCGGTGCAAAAACAGCCTGTGGAGCAACAGCATTTTCCAGCACCTCCAGTACCAGATCAACATAGGGAATCACCGTTTCACTGTTATCGCAATCCAGTTCGATTTTCTCGATATCCGGGCGCCGTTCAAACAGTAGCTCGCGCCCATTAACGCCACTTTCATCTTCAGCTCTGGTCAGAAAGTCAATCAGATCGACGAGATAGGCAGACGGGCTTAAGGCTGAGCAGCAGTGCTCACAAGACATAGCCGGTGTGGATTTCGCCACAGACGTCTCTCCAGTCGTCACACCACCTGAAAGTGGCGCTGACTGCTGTCCGCCCAACACCTGAAAATCAGCTCCGCGCATAGCGGGGCTGGTGATAGCAAAGGTATTCAGAGCTGTGGCGTAAGCACGCTCAGCTCGTGCATAAAC
>WFUI01000147.1 GCA_015485035.1 Mariprofundus sp. | reverse complement strand
TGCCGCACCAGTCCGGCTACGGCCTGTTTACCGTCTGCATCATTCAACACGGCCATCAACTGCTCGGATACCGGCTGCACACGGGTTTTGTTTTCAACCAGTTTTTTCATACCCTTGGAAAAATAATCATCTATCAGGCGCACAAATGATTCACGCTGGCCGCGATGCAACTTGCTGATGATGGCAATATTCTGCACCTGCGCATCGGAGCATTCGCGGTGCGCCCGGTCGATCTGAGTGAAGATATTGCGCGCATCGATAAACAGGATGCGGTCATCCTGCTTATCCTTGTCGAAGAACCACAGCGTGGCAGGCAGTGTGACCGTGTAAAACATATTCGACGGCAGGGTGAGCATGCCGTAGATCAGATTATTCTCGATCAGGTTTTTGCGAATCTCCGCCTCGGAGTGGCGGGCATCGGATGCCGAATTGGCCATCACCAGCGCGGCGCGGCCTTTCTCTTTTAACGATGTGGCAAAGAGATTGATCCACAGATAGTTGCCGTTGGGCACAGTCTCATTGCCCTGATTGGCTTTTTTGGATTTGCTCTTGTTGCGCGGAATGCCGTAGGTATTGAAGCGGACATCGCCTTCCACCTTGCTCAGATTCACATCGTCCACATTAAACGGCGGATTGGCCATCACATAATCGAATTTTCCGAAGCTGTTGAACGGGTCTTCGTAATAACTGTTGGCCTGGCGCACTTCGCCGCGCAAGCCGTTCACGGCCAGATTCATCTTGGCCAGCTTCACCGTCTCCAGCGTTTTCTCCTGACCGCAAACATAAAGATCGCCGGCATCGTGCATATCTTCACAATCACCCCGGTGCTCTTCAATGAAATGCGCCGACTGCACAAACATACCGCCGGAGCCGCAGGCCGGATCGTACACACGGCCCTGATGCGGCTGCATGATTTCCACCATCAGCTTGACCACGGAGCGCGGCGTAAAGAACTCACCGCCGCCCTGCCCTTCGGACATGGCAAATTCACCCAGAAAATATTCATAAATCTGGCCGAACATATCGCCGCTGGCCGTGGCCGGAATATCGGCGAAGTTTTTCAGTAACTGCTTGGGAATGGATTTATCGGTGCGGGTCAGCCGGAAATACTCATCCTGCGGCAGAACGCCCGCCAATTCGGGTTTGTACTCCTCGATGGCCTCCATGGCTTTTTTGATGGCCTGAGCAATATCATGCTCTTCGGGCAGGTTGAGCAGATATTCATAGCGCGCATGATCGGGCAGATAGAAGCCGCACTTTTCAATGGCGATATCGGAAAGCTTCTTCTCCCGGCGCGTACCTTTGAGCCGTGCATGTTCCTTGACGATGTCATTTTCAAACTGGCGATATTTATTGTCAGCAAACTTGAGAAAGATCAGCCCCAGCACCGGCGTGGAATATTCGCTCGCCTTCAGGTCGGAATTGGCGCGCAGATTATCCGCCGCTGCCCACAGATCCTTTTCCAGTTGTTTTAACTGCTCTTTATCCATGTACCCTGCTTTTCACCTGTTTGTAAAAGAGCCTCCACCCATCGGCAGAGCCTCCCTCCCATGGTTAACAGGGAGAGCATAAACAATAATTGGGAATATTGAAGCAGTGCCTGTCTAACAGAGGGCTTACATCCAAGGTAAAAACAATGCGCCATCAAAAAAGGCGGGGCAAAAACCCCGCCTGTCATGAATATCAGCTCTATATTACGGCAATACCGTGACCTTGTTCATTACATCGCCCTGTTTGATCTGATCAACCACATCCATGCCTTCGATCACCTGACCGAAAATGGTGTACTGACCATCAAGGTGCGGCTGTGGGCCAAAACAGATGTAGAACTGGCTGCCAGCTGAATCGGGGCTGGCTGAACGCGCCATGGCCACTGTGCCACGTACATGCTTGCGATCATTGAATTCGGCTTTGACTTTATAGCCCGGGCCACCCCTGCCCGTTCCTTCAGGATCGCCGCCCTGCGCCATAAAACCGGCAATCACCCGATGAAACTTCAGACCATCATAAAAACCTTTACCGGCCAGAGCCTTGAAATTGGCCACCGTATTCGGGGCTGAATCCGGATACAGTTCAATCAGAATATCACCATGTGCCGTTTCAATTTTGATATGATTGCCTGCCGGAATGTCCTTATCGCCCGCCTGCGGCGCTTTTGTAAAAAGTCCCACGCTATTCTCCTTTGCTTGCGTATTTTGGGCTGCATTGATCTGGCTGATAAATAACACACCGACAAATGCAAAACCCAGTACAAGATAATTTGTTTTCTTCAATTTTTACTCCTGCCACTTTCCTTTGTTCACTGTCACAAAAATATCTTCTGTGCAGACGGCATAATTTTATCCGGATGCAACACCATATGTCGCATGCCACCCTTCAGTATGCCGGTTCCCAACAATGTACTGCCGGAAAATACAGCTACATTTTTTTCTTCTGCATCCACGTCAGTATCCTTAAGTTGAATACGTTGCCCCTGTAAAAAACGTCTGGCTTCTTCGTCTGCCAATGTCAAATGGTCGAAATCACGCAACCACCGCACCAGAGATATCAGGCATGATTCCTGACCGGCAATCAACTGCTCAGGGGTCACCATCATCTCCTCCGGCCAGCCCCCGGTAGAAATGCGTCGCAAACTGGTAACGCAACCGCCCATGCCCAGGCTCTCACCGATATCACGAGCCAGCGAACGAATATAAGTGCCTTTGGAACATGATACTTCCAGCGTGACCGATGGAAACTCGAATGAGATCAAACTGATCGCGTGAATGGTGACACGCCTGGGCTGCATCGCCACATGTTTGCCCTTGCGGGCCAGATCATGTGCCCGCTTGCCATCAATGCGAATGGCAGAATAAGCCGGCGGCACCTGCTCGATCTCACCGCTGAATCCGGACAGCGCCGCCTCCAGTTTTGCGCGACTGATTTCCGCCTCGAATCGAGCACAAACCTCGCCTTCCATATCCAGTGTATCGGTCTGACAAGAGAGGTCGAAACTGACACGGTATGATTTTTCGGCATTCAGCCCCATTTCTGCAAATCGGGTTGCATCCCCGAGTAACACAGGCAACATACCTGTGGCCAGAGGGTCAAGTGTACCTGCATGGCCTGCCTTGATACGTTTCTTCCCCGGTTGGGAAAACACCCGCATGACTTCATTCACAGCGCGGCGCGATGTCCAGCCGCAGGGCTTATCGAGAAAAATAATGCCGGTTATATTATTGTTTGCAGCCGTCACGATAGTGGCTAATCTAAAACCTTGTTGACCGCCTGCTGAATCTTCTCGCAGACCTGTTGCAATGATCCCCGCAAGACGCAACCGGCTGCATAGGCATGTCCGCCTCCGCCAAGCGACGCAGCCAGATCACCGACATTAGCCCATGTCTTTCCTCTGAAGCTGACCTTCCAGCAACTGCTGTCATGTTCATCCACACGCATAAATACAGCCACTTCCACGCCATCGATGCTGCGGGCATAATCAATCAAACCTTCGGTATCTTCAACATCAGCACCGGTCTGCCTGTAAATATCCTGATTGACATAAATCCAGGCCGATCGTCCGTCATTTTTGATCTCCAGTGTCGACAGGCAGGCGGTCATCATCTGCATACCTGCCAGCGAACGACTTTCGTACACATGCACTGTGATTGGCCATGGTTTGGCACCAGCTTCAATCAGGGAAGCCGCCATGCGATAAACTGCTGGCGTGGCGCTGGCCAGCCGAAAACTGGCTGTATCAGTCATTACAGCCGTATATATTGCCGTTGCACTGGCTTCCGAGAGTGGAGCCTGCATGGCCAGCATCAGATCGAAGATCATGGCCCCGGTGGCACAGTACCGTGCTTCCACCAGGTTGATATCGCCGAACTGTTTATTGCTGGCGTGATGGTCGATATTCAGCAGGGTTGCTCCGGCGAAGAAAGATTCGGGCATTCCCAAACGTCCGAATGCACCGCAATCCAGCGCGATAATCAGATCAGCAGTCTGCGTACCGCTCCAGTCGCCCTTCCCGACCTGGTCGGCGTGCTTCAAAAAGCGATAGATACGCGGAACACCGTCCCGATTGTGCATGCTCACCTGTTTCCCGGTCGCGGAAAGGAAATCATACAGCGCCTGCTGGGCGCCGATACCGTCCCCGTCAGGGTTGCAGTGGGTAATTAACATGATCCGATCGGCCTGTTCAATCGCGTCAATCACCGGACACCAGTCGACATCGCTGAGTAACGGTTGCATCGGAGCTTGTATGGATGCACTCATGGTCTTTCCAGATTTCTCAGCATCTGCAATACATCGCCTGATTTCTCAAAAGCGGTATCCCAGTGAAACTGAATTTTCGGCAGCCGGCGTTTGGTCAGCGCACGGCGCAGCTCATGCTCAAAATGAGGAGCCATACGATTAAGCGCCTGCAGACAAATATCCGGGTCGCTTTCACCATTGTGATAGACCCAGATCTTCAGCAACTGACGACCGGATGCCTCCACCCGGGTAATGCTGACGCCGTGAAATCGCGGGTCTGCAACATCGCGTAGCAACAATGTCGAAAGCAAGCGTTGTATATCAGCAAGAAATCGCTGCTGACCGGCAGGGTTAGCACGCATCACAAAGTATATTCACAATAATCAGAGTGTCGCTGCCACTTCTTCAATCACATAAAATTCGAAGGTATCACCCTCTTTTATATCATTGAATTTTTCGACACTCATACCGCATTCATAACCGGCCTTCACTTCTTTTACATCATCCTTGAATCGACGCAACGATGCCAGGACACCATCGTAAATCAGCACGCCATCGCGCAGTACACGCACATGCGAACCACGTGTCACATAACCGTCGGTCATATAACAACCGGCCACGGCACCGACCTTAGGTGCCTGGAATACTTCGCGCACTTCGGCAGAACCAGTCACCTTCTCCACTTCATCCGGCGACAACACGCCGGCCATGGCAGCTTTCACTTCATCGATGGCATCATAAATCACCTTGTAGAAGCGGATATCCACGCCCTCAGCTTCGGCCACTTTCTTGGCCTTGGATTCGGGACGGACATTAAAGCCGATAATAATAGCGTTGGAAGCCGACGCCAGCATGACATCGGACTCGGTAATGCCACCGATTGCCTTGTGCACGATCTTGACCTTCACATCATCGGTGCCGGCCTTAACCAGCGATTCAGCCATCGCTTCAACAGACCCGGTTACATCGCCCTTGATCAACACAGGTACTTCCTTGATACCACTCTGCATATTGGCAAACAACTCATCCAGACTTGCCCGTTTCTGGGCTTCTGCACCGAGTTCACGCTCTTTATCCTTGCGGTAACGAACAATATCGCGCGCCTGCTTTTCATTTTCGACCGCAAAGATCTCCTGGCCTGCCTCGGGTACGGAATCGAGCCCAAGCAATTCAAACGGAATAGACGGCCCTGCAGTACGATGCTGTACTGCATTTTCATCAATAATGGCACGCAAACGGCCGGTTGCCGAACCTACCACCACGGTATCCCCCTGATGGAAAGTACCATTCTGCACCAGTACGGTCGCCACAGGACCACGCCCTTTATCGAGACGTGATTCAACCACGATGCCTTTACCACGACGCTTCGGATTGGCTTTCAATTCCAGAATTTCAGTCTGCAGTGCCAGCATTTCCAGCAACTCATCCAGCCCCTGACCGGTATGTGCCGATACCTGCACAAAAATCGTATCGCCACCCCACTCTTCAGGCACAACCTCATGTTCTGCCAATTGACGCATCACCTTCTCTGGGTCCGCACCATCTTTATCCATCTTGTTGACGGCCACAATCATCGGCACGCCAGCTGCACGGGCATGATTGAGTGCTTCCACCGTCTGCGGCATAACGCCGTCATCAGCCGCTACGACCAGCACTGCCACATCAGTCATGCTGGCACCGCGAGCGCGCAGACCTGTAAAGGCTTCATGACCCGGCGTGTCAATAAATACGACGCGCTCATCACTTTCCAGTTTGACCATATAGGCGCCGATATGCTGGGTAATACCGCCAGCTTCGCCTTCAGCCACATTGGCTTTACGCAAGGCATCCAGAATCGAAGTCTTGCCATGATCGACATGGCCCATGACCACCACGACCGGAGGACGTGGTTCCAGATCAGCTTCATCATCTTCCGACACATCTTCGACCAGCACGTCTTCAACGGCAGCTGCGTTAATCAGCTTGGGCTTATGACCGAATTCTTCAATAATCAGTGCAGCAGTATCTCCATCAACAGCTTCATTGACTGTCGTTGGGTTGCCCATTTCAAACAGTTTTTTGACTACTTCAGCACTCTTGATAGCCATCCGGCTGGCCAGCTCGGAAACCAGAATCGGATCGGTAAATTCAACAGTTCGTACAACAAAAGCTTCATCATCCTTGCCAATCAAGCTGCTGAATCGTTTGGAGCCACTACCGCGCGCCAGTCTGGCCTGACGCTCTTCCTCTTCAGGTGACAGAATCTCATGGCGTTTGGCTGCATATGCACGACGCGCTGCTTTTTCTGCCGGGGATAAACGGCGCTGAGGGCGAGCGCCACCGGGACCACGACGACGAGGCTGCGCTCCAGGTGGCGGAGGTGCACCTGCGCCCGGTGCCACTGCAACTGAAGGTGAACGTCGTGTACCGACCTGGCCGGCACCAGCACCGGAACGATTATCCGGACGCTGCTGAGGGCGATTCGCGCTTCTTCGCTGCGCGGCACGATCCTCTGAAATCTTTTTCTCAATCTGCTTTACTGTAGATTTCGGTGCTTTCATAGCCGCAATCTGAGCCGGCGTCAAACCACGCCGTATTGTTGTACGTGGCCCTTTGTGCGCAGGCTTGGCTGCACCTCTTCCGGCACCTGATGCCGGCCCACCTGTCGATCTTCCAGCAGGTCTTCCCGCAGGCCTTGCAGTCGCTCTTCCAGTCGGTCGGTCTGTAGCCGGTCTGTCTGTAGCTGTTGTTCTACCTGCGACCTGATGGGCGGCAGTACGGTTGGATACTGGCGGCCTGCTTGCAGCAGCAGCTGCCTGCTTGCTGGAAACCGCAGCTGCGGCCCGTCTTGCTGCCTCACCAGCTTTTTTAACCGGTGCTTTCGGTGTTGATGGCGTTTTTGTCTCAGGTTTGGCTGCAGATAACATAGAAGCCTTTTCCTGCTCAGCTTTTGCTAAATCCAGCTTCTTCTTGTCAATCGCTGCTGCAGCACGTTGGGCAGGTGTCATTGATTTCGTCGTGGCCGGGACAGCAGGCTTTGCAGCACTTTTATCCACCGCAGTCGATACAGGTTTGGCAACTTGCGCAACATGACGACGACGCACTGCCACCTGTACAGTCCGGCCCCGCCCTTCCACCTGGGCTCCGCTACGTGCCTGGCCAGCCACCATCGGTCGGTTCAGCGTTAATGTTTTACCGCCCGACTTTTTAGCATCCGGACTCGCCGCAGATTTGATCGCGCTGCGGATTTTTTTCTGGTCATCCGTATCCAGTGTGCTGGTCGGGCCACTCACAACCACATTGCAGCGTACTGCGATGCGCTGAATTTCAGCAGCATCTACGCCCAGTTCTTTTGCCAAATCTAGAATACGTTTTGCCATCTGTTCTTATTACCCTGATACCTTTGATTGATGGTATATTGCCGATACCATCATCTTTCTTCGCCTTTTACACATCCGGTTATACTTGCCAACCAAATACAATATACATTTAACCTGTTCGCTGTTGCAGCGGCTACGCCCGCAGCATCTATCGCGACAACAGCAACATCATCCCGTCCACACATCTCACCCAGCCATTGCCTGGACGGAACGTTTGTCAGCACCGATGTCGCACCTGCCCGGGCTCTTTTTTCCAGCCCGTCGTCAATCTGACGAACCAGAGCATCACCCGCATCACTGGCCCTGAGCAACAACAGCGGCATATTATTCCATAGTCGATGCATCACTGCATCCCTGCCTATGGCTGCTGAGGTGCGTTGACGCGTGAACATACGCTTCAGTTGTTGTTCCAGCATGGACACCATACGCTGCCGCAAACGTTCCTGTTGCGGCAGATTCACCCTGAATTTCGCTTTCAGTGGCTGTAGCCTTCTATCATTCATATCAGTCAGGCAAGCCTCACGCATACAATGATATACACCTCGACCGGGTGCCTTTTGCAGCACATCCGGCCAAATTTCACCGTCATCATCCACCACCAGACGTAACATCTCCTGCTTGGGAAATGATTCCCGGCAGATCATGCAACGTCTGAGTGGTGACCGGGAGCGGATCACCTTACAAGCGTGATCCGACTCAAGCTTTGACTCAATCAAACCAGCCAGCGGCTTCACGAGCGGCAAGAATCAATGCTTCCGCCTGTTCACGACTCAGACCATCAATATCTTCAATCTCATCAATTGCCGCATCAGCCAGCGCATCCACACTCACCATATCACGGGCAGCCAGCTGTTCAGCGATCTCGCGTGTCATACCGTTCAGATCAAGCAATGACACGGTAGATTCGCCCTCTTCTTCTGAGTTTTTCTGCAAAGCCTGGTCAAGCAATGTATTGCGAGCACGATTCTGCAATTCTGTAGCCACTTCGGTATCAAGCCCTTCAATGCCTGCGATATCAGCCACATCACAATAAGCCAGCTCTTCCATGCTGTAGAAGCCCTCATTTACCAGCACAGCAGCAAAATCCTCATCGACATCGAGCCCTTCCATGAAGACGGACTTGGCCTTGGCCACCTCTTCATGGCGGCGCTCTTTCTCTTCACCGGTACTCATCAATTCGATTTTCCAGCCGGATAGTTCGGAAGCCAGACGCACATTCTGGCCACGACGGCCGATGGCAATGGCCAGATTCTCTTCGCTGACAGCCACTTCAATCGTATTGGTCGCCTCATCCACCAGTACACGCTCAATCTCTGCCGGTGCCAGTGCATTAATCACAAAGGCCGCCGAGTCATCAGTCCATTCAATAATATCGATTTTCTCGCCATGCAGTTCATTCACTACAGCCTGAACTCGTGCACCACGCATACCGACACAGGCTCCCACCGGATCTACCGCGGGGTCAGTGGAAATCACGGCAATCTTGCTGCGTGAGCCCGGATCACGGGCAATGGCCTGAATAGATACCGTACCATCCTGAATTTCAGGCACTTCCTGTTCAAACAGGCGCAAGACCATGCCAGCATCTGAACGGGATACAAACACCAGCGGTCCCTTGGACTGGTTGCGCACTTCGCGCAAATATACACGTACGCGATCACCCTGCCGGAATGTTTCACGCGGCAATAAATCCTCGCGATACATCACGGCTTCACCGCGACCAAGATCAACATAGACATTGCCACGTTCGACCCGTTTAACAATACCGGTAATCAACTCGCCTACACGTGGTTCGTACTCTGCAATCACGCGATCACGCTCCGCTTCACGGATTTTCTGATTAATCACCTGCTTGGCTGTCTGGGCCTCGATGCGACCCAGTGCAATTGGAGGCAATGGCTCACGGAATTCACTGCCAATCTCGGCATTGGCATCCAGCTCCTTACCCTGATCCAGCGTCAGCTCGTTGAGTTCTTCTTCAACTTCCTCAACTACAGTTCGAACATGAAACAGACGAATTTCGCCAGTTGTTCGATCGATCTCAGCAACTACATTCTTACCAGGATAGGTTCTGCGTGCCGCAGTTTTAAGTGCCTGTTCCATCGCTTCCAGCACCAGCTCACGCTCAACTGATTTTTCGCGTGCAACGGCATCCGCTACCTGTAACATTTCTACATTCATGACTGCATTCTCACTACTCCGACTCTACTTTTAATGACATCGAAAACTTCATTCATGGTCTTTTTTTATCCTGCGGAAAACGAAAACCCCGGTCTTCACTTTCCTGATAAATCAACAAATCACAATGCAACCTGCTGACTTATTTACTCTTGCGGGACACTTCTTTCCAGTTGATTGCCCGTACTACTTTGCTGACCTCGGTCATATCAATCACAGCTTCGTGATTATCCCTGCTTTTGCGCGCTTCAATCAACAGTGTAAAACAAACACCGTTTTCTGATTTTACAGGCCCGAGATTTCTTCCTTCCTGACTGGCGCCATCCATAAACTGGACTTTAACCCACTCATTCTGATGACGACTGAAATCAGCCTCACTTTGCAACGGCCAGTCCAGCCCCGGCGAAGTCACCTCGAGCCGAAAAGCACCGGGAATCAGATCTTCCGCATCCAGCTGTAATGCCAGCCCGCGACTGATTCGCTCAAGTCCATCCGAATCGATGCCACCGGCACGATCCACAACCACTCTGAGTAACTGGCTGTGACCACCACTGCCAAGACTGATTTTCAGAATGTCCACACCCAACTCATCAGTAATCGGCTGCAGCAATGATTCAATGACAGATTCCAAAGCTTAGACCACCTTCAAAAAACAAAAAAAGCGAGCCGCAGCTCACTTTTCAACGGGGCGAACAATAAACATTGCTGTCTAATAAAGCAATAAGTAAAGCCCGTAGTAAAAAACAGAATCAACCACGATGACGTGGCGGACCATCAATACATCAACAACATCCCCTCAAGCAGGTTTTTTCCTGTGCCAGACATTAAAAAACACCGCCAGCACAAGGCCGAACAATCCGCCCAGCACTGCCAGCCCGCCCAAAGCGGCCGTGCCTACCAAATAAGTCGGTATACCATCGCCACCATGCGGCAATGCCCGAACCTCGGAAATATCATACATTAACAGCACCGAACCCAGCACGACAATAATACTGTACAGACGTATCTGCCGTTGCCAGGTCGACTTGACCTTGTCGTGATGACACGACTGGCACATCTTCTTCCTGCCAGATATTTCGATACCACATGAGGAGCAGATCATCATAATTCACCTCGCACACGCAATCATGCTGGAAAACAACGCAAAAATGCAAGTGCTTTTTTTATCAATAATTTCTTCCATACTCCGGACACATTGTTGCATAAAAAAAAACGGGAGGCCGAAGCCTCCCGTTTTTATGTCATACTGGTGATGATATTAATGGCGGCTCGGAGAACGCGGGTTACCCGGTGTTGTCGGCTTGGCCAGTGTCAGGAATGCTGCAACATTCTTGATATCCTCATCAGTCAGGTTTTTGGCTACAGCACGCATCTGACCCATATAGTCATTGGTGCGTGCATTATCTTCTTTGTTGCCTGCTGCGATATCTGCCGCTGAAGTATTGGCTCCGTTACGGAATGATTCCAGTTCATGCTTCAGATAAACATAGTTCTGGCCACCGATAGCCGGATACATACGACCGGCAGAACGACCATGAAAACCATGACAACTCTTACAAGCAGGCACACCATGATCCGGAGCACCATACTCGGCAATCATCTTGCCTTCATGAGGACTACCGACATCTGCACCATCACGGCGCAGCTGATCCAGATTGGAGCCGATATATGGTGATTTCAGCGTATGCACATAGGCTGCCAGATCCTGGCGCTCCTTCGCAGTCAAAGCCTTGGCAATATCATTCATCTGATACATGGTATCATCTGTACGTTTATCCTGTGCAAAATCAGTTAACTGTTTCAGAATATAGCTGTCCACCTGATAGGCCAGACGCGGAGATCCCACATCATCACTGCCGTTGCCATCAATACCATGACAACCCTGACAGGCAGGCACATCATCCCCTTTACCTTGCTGGTAAATAATACGGCCGTTTGTCACATCGCCAATCGACTCTTCTGCCATAGAAGCCGCCGGCGCTGCAAACCAGGCCAGCAGAGCAATAGCGCCCATGCTACTAATCATACGTTTCATGCAAATCCCTCCTGAATTATTGTTAATTAATCTTCGTATTTTTTACAATCGGAAATATAGGTAACAAGGCAAATAATCCCCAATACCAAAAAGATACCACCATACATCATCCAAATAGTATCGTTCTGAAACAAAACAGAAGTTTCAATAAAGTGTGCAAGCATTCTAAACCTCCCTAAGATTCAATAATTTGGCATCCTGCATGCCGAAAAGAAAAAGGCAAGCATCAAATTAACATTTTTTAATCCTGCCCCTTAATCCGGTGCAATCAATAATGCTCCGCTGAGGAAAACAAACAGTCGCACAATAACAATACCGCGACTCTGCACCTGATGATTCGGGCGCGCATCCCGCTGGCCACTCAGTAACTGACGTCCGGCCTGAACCTGCAATACATATAACGCATACAATGTCAGAATCAGAAATATATGAGCCCAGATAGCAAAAGAAAGTAATTCCCCGTTGTCAATCAGCCGTTTGACCCAGTCATGGGTCATATACAACCAGACGGGAAAGAGCACATCGAAAAGCATAATGCAACTCATTAACGTGATATGCAGGATATGATTCTTTTTTACCAGCCAGGCAACAGCAAGAACAACAAAACTGATCAGGACAATCATCACGGATAAAGGCATGGCCGCACCCTATGCGAATATAACATGATTGCACCATGCATATTATATATAGTTACCTTGCAAGCCGTGATTGGATCGCTAGTCTGCCCGCATGCCCAAATCAGCCCCCAACGAACATCTTTATCTTGTAAAATTTCTGATTATGTCAGTCGTATCTTTTTTCATCGGCACCGTCCACGGTCTGTTGCAGGTGATTCCAGCCGTGCGCGCATGGCTGGATTCCATCGGCAGCCCCTATGGCGGCCCTGGCCACATGATTGATCCGCTTGCTCATGCCCATATCAACCTGGTTGGTGGTGTTACTATTCTCGGCATGGCCGTGACTTATTACATGTTACCAAAGATCACCGGCAAACCGATTCATTCACATCGCCTGGCCGAACATTCGTTCTGGTGGACTACCATCGGTGTGTCGGGGTTTTATATTTCCCTGCTTGTTTTCGGCTTCATCGAAGGCAACCTGTGGCTTACAGACCCCACACTGGTTCCTGCCGTACACAAGTATTACGGCCCGGTTATCTCCTTTGTCGCTTCAATACTGGCCATCGGATTCTGGGTCTATCTGGCCAATGTGATGATGACCCTGAAAGACATCTATAAAAAAAGCGCCTGAAGGAAAGAACTCATGCGACTTGAATGCGGTTGTCCCTCTGAATACCCCGACTGGCATGGCAAGGACATTGATCTCGGAGCAACGCTGGTACATGAACAGGCAAGCGCCATGTTTTTTCATATGCCCATCGGTTTTGAGGCATGTCTGGATCGACAACATCATGATATCGGCAAATTGGGACTCAATGAACAATGGCCCGGTTTTGTACTGGCCGAATCAGGTATGTTTCGCGGGCGCATCCTGGCCCTGCTGACAGAAGACAATTCACCGGCACGTAAAACCTACCGTTTGAAAAACCCGTACATGCTGCGCGTGCAGTTATTTAAAGGAAATATCAAAGACATTAAAACTGCCATTCGACACATGCAATCAGAACTGTTTGATGAAGGCCGCATGCCCAAAAATCTGTTCCTGAGCTACCTCACCTGTCCGCGCTGCCAGCAAGAACGTGGAGGCACCCAAATTATGCTGCTGCGTCACTGGGTGAAAAGCCCGAAGCTCGAACAACGCCTGGCCAAACAGCGAAACAAGTGAGGGTAGATGTAAGATGTCCGACGTGAGGAGCAAGGCGTAGTGCATCTCATACCTGACTCTTCACCCTTTCCTTACTCCTTCCCTCTGTCAGCCTTAAAATAAGCAATCAAATCAGCACGATCTCTGGCTGCGATTGGCGGCATACTCATGCGCGTGTTGGGTTTAATTTTGCGCGGCCCGCTCAACCATGCCTCCAGCGCTGCATCATCCCAGATTTCAAATGGCACGCCGGTGATAGTCGGTGCCCGGCCGTAGATATCCTTCAGCCCGGGCCCGATCCGTTTCCACTGGCTATGCAAATGGTGACAAGGCAGACAACGCACTTCCGCCACTACAGCTCCACGCGCTGCATCAGCCGCATAACCCGAAACCGGTGCAACCAACAGTAACAGCAGCAAACCAAATCGCATCATGGCTGATCCGGGGCAAATGAAAACACCATTTCGTGATGCTGTCCCCGGCGCGTCAATCGCACATAGAGATGATCATTCAGTACATCTTTCACCGGCAATGCTCTACGAAACACGCCAAGCGCACCATCCGGCATCGCCTGCTTCCAGCCGGAATATTCGGTATGCACTTCTACCAATAAATCATTCACAAAACCGCGCTGTTGATGATTGGCGATAAGAATAAATTCATTCATCCCCTGCCGGATCGGGGTCGGCCGGGTCTCCATTCTGATGGTAATATCCTGCCATGATTGCGGTGCCGGCAACCAGTTCCCCTCATCAGCTGAACAGGAAGACAGCAACAAACCAGCCAACACCAACAGATATATACGCATTAATGGGTTCCAACGGCAGCATTCCGAACCAGATAATCACGCACTGCAGTCATCTCCGATACCTTCATCGGCGCCATTCGGCGCTGCACACGATGCTGCTGCATACGGGCAATCACACTTGGCCATTCATCCGCCGTATGCGTGGTTGTTCTTGGCGGGACATGACACTCTGAACACTGAGCCCGATAATTCTGAAAAGCCGGACTATCCATCTCCGGATAATCGACAGTCAGCTTAGGGCTATTGCCCGAATCGCAGGCGGCCAAGCCCAGAATCAGCATGATTCCGCACAGCAGTGGGCCAAACTTCATTTACCATGGCCTCCATGACCCGGCATATCAACATCATCATCCTCATGATCCGAATCCAGGTGACCACCGCGATCCGAGCCATACAGATTTGTCATGAAAAAAACTACACTACCAGCCACAATAAAATACAACACGGCATACAAATGCCCCATGGTGAACCATGGGCGCGCATGATCCGGCCGATCACCCCAGAATGGCAGTGACAATCCAAAAGCCACTATCAACACACCGACGATTACAGCATAAAACCATTTCGGTACCCGCTTCTGTGATTTGGGAATATTTTCAACCATTTCCCAGTCATCCATGCCGCGCTTTTCCAAACGATCCTCATCCGAAGCATAACCGTAATGGTCATCAGGTGTTTGACCCCATTCCACCTTGGCGGCATGCATCGGGTTCTGATCTTCTGCTTTCATCTCTTTCATAGTCACACCTCATCCAATACACGTCATTACTATCACAATATATTCAGACACGCTAATGCGCATAATTTACCGCGCCCTGCAACGAATAAACTTGCCTTCGCTTATGGCAATTCAGGCACCAACACCGCCTGCATGGAAACAATAACGCATCAGCCTGACTATCCGCCTCCCGGCGCAAAATGTGTTACATCGAACACACCGGACCAGCCATCATCCGCACTGGCAAATACACGAAAGCGATACAACCCCTTGGCCAGCGAATCACTGATATGCAGTTTAACATCCTGCCTGCCTGCCGTATCAAAGTGCACCTGACTTTTCTCCAGCTGATACACATCTTTATCCAGGCCTTCTATGCGAAAACTGATATCTGTCGGGCGGTAAAGCTTATGGGCCACATTAATACGGTAGTCCAGAACTTTAGCACCATGCCATGCTTCGCTGCGATACACCGAGAATTCATCAGTCTGGTATCCCGCAATACCGATTGCGAAAAAAACAGCCCCTGTCACCGTTGCCAGTGAAGATAGTTTTGCTCGTGCAAAAAATGAGGCAACCGACCCCCGCTCACGCTCTTTCTTTTCATCCGCCCCAATTGCAAAACTCAACAGGCCAGGGCCTTGCAACTTCTTGCTCTTGCTGTGCAATTCATCACAGGCGGTGATGCATTCCCCACAATTGACACAGGAATCGAACACCGCCGTCTGGCGAGGATCAATATCGAGGAAGCAGGAATCCACACAATAATGGCAGGTTGCACAATGATCGCTGCGACTCTCATCATATTGGATGTGCAATGTTTCGCGCGTTTTGAATGAATGTTGCCAAACCCTGTAAATACACATGTATTTACACATCAAATGCCGAATGACACCGATGTCGAGTAAAAACACCGCCACACACACGATATAAATCCAGTACAAGCTGCCCGCCAGCTGGGCATCTTCTGAAAACGTGATAAATGACCAGATCGCCGATGGAGGGAAAAAATAGATGAGCGGAATCAGGGCATACAACATGGCTGGCAATAGCAAACCCAGCCCCAACAACAGATAATTCAGAACAGACTGCCTGCGCACTGCCACCTGCATCTGGTCTCCGCTCATATCCATCATTTCGGCACGGCGACCCAAAAGCTTATATGTCAGCATATTGGCATATTCCGATGCTGTATTCTGCGGACACATCCAGCCACAAAAAACCGAACCGACCAGCGAATACATCATAATCAACAGACTTGCGGCAAATACCCAGAAACCCATGACAATAAAGATATCGGAGAACCAGATCTGCCGATCCAGCAGGATGAAGCCGCCTGCCTCCATATCAATTCGGAACAGACCTGTGGTTGGAATCAACACCAGAATCAACAGTGTCAGGTATTGCACAATCCGACGAGCCGGATGTAAAATGGTCGCCCCCGGTACATGTTCCTGTTGAATGGGGATTTGTTTTAGCGCTTCATTAGCGGACATCCTCGAACTTTACCTCCAGCCTATACGAACACAAACAAAAAGAGTGCTCCGGTCAGTTTTGCAGCGAGGCAGGAACCCCTGATTCATTGCTCCCGGTTACATTGCCGCAAGAAAATATTTTAGCAGGGATCAATAGTTGAGCTTCCTTATATTGGGTGTATAGTCGTAGACGTAAGATGGCAGTTTCTGTACAGACTGATTGTAAACGGAGATGTGTATGTTGATTACTTCGCAAATTCAGCACAATGTGGCCACTATTGATGAAAACGCCTCTGCACTGGATGCGGCAAAACAAATGACCGAACGCTATATCGGTTCACTGGTTGTCACCGGCGCTTATGGTATCAAAGGCATTTTCACCGAACGTGACCTGATGATGCGCGTCATCGGTGAAGGACTGGATCCCTCCCACATCAATGTGGGTGACGTGACTGATGAATCACTGGTAACCGTTGGTCCGGACGAAGATGTGATTCGCTGCCTCGATTTAATGAAGGAAAACCGTTGCCGACATCTGATCGTGTTCGATGGAGAACGATTCATTGGTATCATTTCAGTGCGTGATATGGTTGCGCTGATGCTTGATGAGAAAGAAGCACTGATTGCAAGGCTTCAGGAATATATTAGCAGTTAGGGAAACGCTGGTTTGATACCATCCTGGTATCAACCAACACCTCCTTGTCAGTAGATTGAATTTACAGATTGACGCACATATCCGATTACTGCTTTTGATCCTGTCTGACCTCTTTGGAATTTCGCTTATAGCGTTTATGGCTGTTTCCAACCGCTTGTTTGCGACTGTATTCTTCCAGAAACACTGTTAAATTCGCCACCACGAGTGAATAAACAACCACACCAAACACCATTGTCATGACAGCGACGACTCGCCCGCCGGCTGTGATGGGAACAACATCACCATAGCCTACAGTGGTTAATGTTACAAAAGCCCACCATAAACCATCGGAAAATTGACCGAACTGAGGGTTCTGCCCATGTTCAAGCAGGAATGTCGTGGTACCGAAAACAAATACCAGACCAAACACCATTGCCATGGCAACGGGCAGGCTGTCTCCGGAAAAAAGGACAAGACGAATCAACCTGTCTTTATTCGCCCGAATCAGTGTTAGCAGCCCTAACGTAGGTATGAGATGAACAAGTTTCAACGCCATCAACATTCGCAGAACAGGTGAAGACAACAGTACAATAATAACCAGGTCCAGCCAGTTCGATTTCATCCAGGCAGTCTGATCATCAGCGATCCACCAACGAATAAAAAACATCAAAACAAAACAGATGAGGACAGTCATAATCATCCATTCGGACTTGTGCTCTGTAAACGGGAGTACAATCGCGACGATCGTGGCGACAAACAGTCCGGTATCAAGGCTGCGTTGCCAGATAGTGTGTTTCATCGATTAGTGCTTGCTACTGGCCTTGTGTCCGAAATAAAGTGCCAGAGCAACAAGAAAGATACCGCCACCCATATAGAGAATATTGAGAGGATTATCGAATGTCACATGCAGCACATTCTTGAAGAAGGCGACAATAAGGATCATCAGTATCACTTTCCCCAGGCGGTCTTTCAGGTCATCCAGAGACTCGATCTGCAACAGCTTGCCGGCAGCAGGATTATTGCGGGCACACTCAAGCGAATCGATGTGCAACTCATATACACCAAGACCAAAGATCAGCAAAACCATGGCCAGCAGAAAATCATCCACTGCAGTAATTACATGACTCACCACCATGGTATGAAAACCCGGTTGCTCATGGCCAAGGACATATACATTAACAAACTCGACCAGCAGTTTACCCATATCAATGGCGGAGAGTGTAAACAGCAATGCCATGCCGACAATACAGGACCAGACTGCCAGCAGCGTCATATAACGTGAGTTCCATAACAATTTTTCAAAAAATGATTTCATAATTTTCCCCTCAGATATTTTTCCACAAACCTAGTTCATTGCTCATGAATCACCAGCAGCATTGATACCGGCCCGTTGAACCCGCCGGAACAGCTGCTAGGCAGGCCATTCCCCTGCCCCTTGACGCAACATCAGAGGCTCATCCTCACATAAATCCACGACTGTCGTCGGCGTCATACCACCCCACCCCACATCCAGCACCGCACATGATAAATGTTTTAAACGCGGAACAAATTCATCCGGGTCGAAAGCAGGACAGTCATCGCCCGGAAACTGCAATGTTGTACTCAGCAATATTTCCCCGCACACTTCCAGCAACAAATGGCAAACCGGATGATCCGGAATACGAACACCAACATCGCGACGTTTGCCGAAGATGCGGCGCGGCAGTGACGAACATGCCGGCAGGATAAAAGTATAAGCTCCCGGCAAACATCGCTTCACAATGCGATAGGCCCGGTTATCCATGCGTACACAGGTTGCCGCCTGCGACAGATTGCCACATACCACCGACCACAAATGCGAATCATCCAGTTGTCGCAATTTGAGTATGTCGGCTATTGCATCTGTTGCCTGTGGTCGACACATCAGCACATAAGAAGTGTCCGTTGGCACAACAACAAACAACCCGTCCCGTAACAATTCAGCAGCCCGGCGAATCTGTCTGATCTGGGGGCGTTCGGGATGCAGGCGAAGATGTTCAAATCGATGCAAGTCTTGTTCCCTTCCTTTGGATTTAAAGATGCCCTGAAAAGTCAGAGCATCTGTTTCGGAGCATGGATAGTCGCGCTGAAAAGCTACACGAGCGCAGTTTTTCAGAGCACTCTTAAAACCCCGGAATCATGCCCCCAAGCCCCTTGAGTGGGTTCTGCTGTGAAGAGCCGGGCTGAGCCGGCTTAATCTGTGCTCCCCCCGGTTTTTTAACCGGCGCGCCGCCTTTTGCACCACCGCCCAGAAGCTTGCCCAGGCTACCGCCAATTTTACCCTTGTTTAACAAAGCAGGTGCATTATTAATCAATGTTCTGGCATTGATTTCCGGCCTGATTTTCGGCGATTCAAAAGATCCGGTAATACGTAACGGAACCGATAACCCTTTGGCTAGAGTCGAGCCACCCTGTCCTTTCAGGGTACCAACCACACGTGGAGTAACAAGATAATTCATTGTCTTGTTCACCAGATCTGCCGTACCTTTACCTGTCACACGCAACAATGGAGAGGCCATAAACAAATCCTGATTATCTACCACACCATTCCTGATTTTGAAGCTGCCGGACAGACGGGCAAAATCCGTCTCCTGTGGCCCCTGTTTGTAGGCCGTCGGATTGGTGAACTTGCGAAGTGCTCCGGCGATATCAAAGCCCTTGAGCTTACCATCCTTGAACAACACATTACCACGTCCATTAAGTGTTTTCACCGCGGCCTGCGTCAATCCGGTTGCCCGGAGGCTGGTGTCCATGGACATGGTTCCGGTCAACTTATCCGTATTTGTCAACACCTTGAGCAACGGGCCTGCCTGCACACCGGTAACATGTACCGACTCTTTCCATCTGACCGGGTAGGATGCCACATTAAGACTGGCTTTTTCAGTGACTTTACCGCCGGCAAGATTGAAGCTGAGCGGATTTAAATCAAATCGTCCCTTCGAACCATTGATAGTTGCTGCAAAGTTTTTCATCTGCAAACCACGCATAAACAGTGTTCCCACCTTCAGCTTTGAGGTCACGGTCCAGCTTTTCAGGAAACGCAAATCAGGCTCTGCCTCGGCTGCTTTAGCTGCAATAGCTTCGCTGATAATCGACAGCCTTTCGCTTATTGCAGCCTGCTGTTCCTCTTCGCCCTGCGGCAACCATGGATCAAGATGCATCTGTTTGGCCGACATGCGCAGGCGAATATCCGGCCCTTTAAATACCACTGCGCCCGTTGCCTGTAACAGATCATCATCAAGCATGATTTGCAAATCCCGAATATTCATTTGTTTGCTGCCACCCACAACCGACGTGTTGAATTTCAGCTGTTTCCAGGGAGCCGGATGACCGGCATACATGGCATTCAGATTCGGTACAAAAGCAGCCAACCAGGTTCGGGTAATGGGCTGACTTTCAATATGCAGTTTCAATGACGGATTTGTTGTCAGCTTCTGCACACTTCCCCTGATATCAATCAGTTTTTTTTCATCAACAGCCAGTGAAGCCTGACTCACCTTCAGCTGATCCGCCTTCGGCATTTCAATTTTCCAGCTCAGGGCAAGTGAATGCGCCGCTTTCAGTTGCAATTCGCCTTCTCCCAACCGGATACCATCAGGGCGCTGTTCTATCTGGGCTGAAATACCGACCGAAGCCTTGCTTATATCGCCCAGTTGCTCCGGCCAGCCGGAAATCATATTCCGGAATGGTTGCAGACGGATATTCTCCGCCTTCAAATGCCCCTGCACCGGCAGCGATACGGGATCGAGTTTGGCAAGGTCTCCCAGCGGGCCAATATTTGCATCCAGCTCAAAGGCATTTCCGGACAGCTTTCCTGATACTTGCACTGAAACCGGTCGTTTCAACTGGACATCCTGCAGGGCCACATTCAATTCAGACAATACAACAGGTTTTGCATCCGCATCCACCCAGGTAATCTCACCATCTGTGAAACTCAGCGATTCCGCCTGTAAGGCGGCCAGTGCCGGAGCGGCAGGTGAAGATTGGGAAGACTGCGAAGCACCGGGTGCCTGCACATTATTTCCGTCATCGGATGCAACAAGGTCACCCCAGTTGGTTTCGCCATTACTGCGCCGCTCCAGATAAATGACCGGCGTTACCACTTCAAAGTGTTTGATTTCGACATTTTTGGAGAACAATGGCAACAGGGCGAGTTTCACATGCAGTCGTTTGACGCTCAGGAAATCACGTTTGGCATAACCGGGTCGATTGGCCAGATGCACATCATCCAGCTCAACACCTACCCAGGGAAATAACGAGGCTTTCATATTGCCGATTTTCAATTGCCGCCCTGTTGCATCCTCAACAGTCTGTTCAATCTGGTTTTTGTATACATTCACATCAATAAAAAATGGCGCGGCAAGCAGGGCAACAATGACAAGCCCTACAACGATTAAACTGTAACGTACTGTTTTGGCAATCCCTTTGGACATAATGACTCCTTTCGAATGCATCCTTCGCACAGTGTTGGCAACTTGCCGAACACGGACAGAATACAACTGCTATCGTGAATTATAGCACCTGATCTGGCAAGCGGGGAAAATACGCCAGCAATTCGGTAAATTCGTTTACGACCCTTCGAGCTCCTGCTCGCACCAGTTCATCGCGATCAGAAACACCAAACGACACACCCAATGCTTCGACCCCGGCAGCAACTGCCATCTGCATATCAAAGCAGGCATCCCCCACCACCCATGTCCGGTTTGCCGGAACACCCAGCTCCAGCATACATTCCTGCACCATAGCCGGATGTGGTTTGGAATGGGTGCAATCAGCTGTTCGCCACACATAAAAAAGATCGTCCAGTTCAAATGATTCCAGCACACGCAACAGGCCGGGCCTGGACTTTCCTGTCACCACACCAAGCCAGTAACCTCGGGAGTGCAGTACTTCCAGCGTTTCTTTCACATCAGGGAACAGATGAATATCTTTTTCAGCCAGACGATAATGGTCACGATATGCCTGTGAAATATACTGATGCATAGCGCTATCATTTTGCAGCTCTGTATCGATCAGTGTGGATATCGCCCGTTTCAAGGATAAACCAATAACCTCACAAACCGCATTGCTCGCGGGCTTAGGCAATCCGGCTGCAATAAAGGCCTTCTGCATTGACCGTACAATTGCTCTATGCGAATCAGTCAGCGTGCCATCGCAATCAAATAATATCAGTGAAGGTTTACTGGAAATATCGACTTGTCCTTATGAAAAAGAAATGGTGCTTCATGTACAAACACAGCATTGTAAAATCAGCTCGGCTGCGGTCAATCACGGGGCGAATAACATATCCATTTCAGGCTGTTGACACAGGTAAAGCTCGCCCTATAGTTCGGCCTCCCTGACGCGGGGTGGAGCAGTGGTAGCTCGTCGGGCTCATAACCCGAAGGTCGTCGGTTCAAATCCGGCCCCCGCAACCAAACATATCAAGGGCTTACGGCATTTCACCGTGAGCCCTTTTTCTTTATTGTGGCAGATTTGTGTCGT
>WFUI01000146.1 GCA_015485035.1 Mariprofundus sp. | reverse complement strand
TTCTGATGGCCGGTTTACTGTTTTTATTCCGTACTGAAGACAACAAACCCATCCTGAACACAACATCGTTCAGACAATTGCCGTGGGATATCGTTCTGCTGCTTGGTGGTGGCTTCGCACTGGCTTATGGCATGCAAAGCTCCGGCCTCTCAGGCTGGATAGGCAGCCAGTTGCAGTTTTTACAAGCTGTACCGCTGCCTGTGATGATGCTTGGTATCGCTCTGACCATCACTTTCCTGACCGAAATCACCAGCAATACAGCCACCACCCAGGTCATGTTGCCGATACTCGCCGCCGCAGCTCTGGCCAATGCGCTTGATCCCACCTATATCCTGCTCGTCGCCACCCTTTCTGCTTCCTGTGCCTTTATGCTACCGGTAGCGACACCGCCAAATGCCATTGTTTTTGGTTCAGGACATGTACCCATGCGCAGTATGATGAATGCAGGCATTCGCTTGAATATCATCATGGCATTTGTCGTGATATCGATTGTTTATATGATCAGACCATTGCTTCCATCATAGGTGCAACGGTTCTATTCCAAGGAAACTCTGAATAATAGTATCCTGTAGGGATTCAGAAACGCCAAGGCAAAAGCAAGGTTTTTCATTTGCTTACAATATATTAGGAAGCCATGTGCACGTCACGTACACGAGAAGCCATATATGGATATATGGCATGAAACCAGGCACTTACAGCACATGATTCCGGTGACCCGACCATGGGCCACATGGATACTCTTGGCGTTTCATATCATACCTAACTATTTAATATTATTATATTTTTCAAACCATGACGTTGTTTGAAAAACACCCTTGAAAACGCATAACGAAGATATTATATAATCGTTACCGGAACAGATATCCGGACAAATTATCATCATAAAGGAGGTAGATTATGACTCTGACGCGCTGGTCTCCATGGCAGGAGCTTGAAAACATGAACCGTCAACTCAGCCACCTGCTTGACGATAGCCCTGTCGGCATGTCAACCGAAACAGAACAGTGGGCACCACGGGTTGATATTCGTGAAACCGATGATGCCTTGCTGGTACAGGCTGAATTGCCGGGCATTGATAAAAAGGATATTCACCTTGAAGTGAAAGACGGTGTATTAACACTATCCGGCGAACGTCGTTACGAGAAAGAAGTGAAAGAAGAGAACGTCCATCGCGTGGAACGCGCTTATGGCAAGTTCTCCCGCAGCTTCAGCTTGCCGACCAACGTCGATGCAGACAAGGTTAGTGCCAACATGAAAGATGGCGTGCTGGAGGTTCGCCTGCCAAAACGTGAGAGTGCCAAACCCAAAGCTATTGCCATCCACTAGGGGTATCGCAACCCCGGGCACACCAATCGGCCTACCCGGCCGAATTGTGGGGCCGCTTGATGTGGCCCCACAACTATAAACAGGAGACGCTATGTCACCCATGCATCAGTCACACAAACTACGTAACAGTTTGCATACCGCTCTGCTGCTCGGCGGCATGCTGTTGCTGTTGCTGGCACTCGCTGCCAGCCTGTTCGGTTCCGATGCCCTTTTACTGATGCTGATTACATTTGGCATGTTGTTGCTCTTCACACCGCGTGCTTCGGCATGGTTGACTCTGCGTCTGCATCATGCCCGCCCATTACCATTTGACAGTGCACCGGAGCTTTACCGTATTGTGCAAGAGCTGGCCCGACGCACTGATCTGCCTCAGTATCCGCTACTGTTTTATATCCCTTCGGCCACGCCCAACGCATTTGCCATGCAGGAACAGGGACAGCCATTAATCGCAGTGACTGATGGACTGTTACATAGTCTGAATGAGGATGAAATCACAGCTGTTCTGGCCCATGAGATCAGCCATATTCAAAACGGTGATCTCTACGTGATGATGGCAGCCGATATGATTACCCGATTGACTTCGAGTCTTGCTACAGCCGGCTGGCTGATTCTGGTGATTTTTCTGCCGGTCTGGCTGCTGACCGGCGCAGCAATGCCGTGGCTGGCCGTTCTGCTGCTGTTACTGGCCCCGCTGGCTTCAGCGCTGCTGCAGCTGGCCCTGTCGCGCACCCGGGAATTCGATGCCGATCTTGATGCAGCCCGTATCACAGGCGACCCGCATGCTTTGGCACGGGCGTTACTGAAGCTGGAACAGGCCAACAAGCGCTGGTGGAACTGGCTAATTCCGATTCCTCATAAAACCGGCTCTTCCTGGATTCGTTCACACCCTTCCACACAGGAACGCGTGCAACGCCTGCGCTCACTGGCGGCCGAACAGCAACAGCTGCGAATCAGCCGGGGCCAGACCGGATTCTACGAACCCTGGCATGCTATCGCCACGCCGGCGCACTGGCGTAACCATGGAGTCTGGTACTAATGGCTGCCAGGAAAGCATCCATCGGGCTGGCATTGGGCAGTGGCTCAGCACGTGGATGGGCTCATATCGGAGTCATCCATGCATTGAAAAAACTGGGCATCAAGCCGGATATTGTCTGCGGCAGTTCAATCGGTGCTCTGGTCGGTGCATCATTGGCCTGCGGTCAGCTTGAAACACTGGAAAAATGGCTCCGTGATTTGACCGTATCCGATATCATCAAGCTGATCGATCTCTCGCTTACAGGCAGTGGCCTGATTCAGGGTAACAAGTTATCACAGGCATTCTGCGATTTTGTCGATGATGTTGATATAGAAACCCTGCATCCGAACTATGGCGCTGTTGCCACTGATCTGGATGCAGGGCGGGAAGTTTGGTTCCGCTCCGGATCCCTGTTAAATGCCGTACGTGCCTCTATTGCCCTGCCCGGCCTGTTTCCGCCCGTGCAGGATCATGGACGCTGGCTGGTTGATGGCGGACTGGTCAATCCGGTACCGGTATCAATGTGCCGTGCTATGGGCGCGGATATTGTGATTGCCGTTAACCTGAACAGTGAATTAATCGGTAATAAAGCGCGTGCGACGAGCAGAGAAAACAGACTGGCCTTGAGTCTGCCTCAAAACGAACTGCTGCAAAACATTGCTAATGCACTGACCCCGCTTAAAGAGCGCATCGGAAATATTTTACCTGCGGACAATAAAACCGAACGTCCCCCCGGTATGTTTGGAACCATGACAGCATCTATTGATATCATGCAGGACAGAATCACCAAAAGCCGTCTGGCCGGCGACCCGCCTGATATATTGATCAGCCCTCACCTGGCTCATATGGGACTGCTGGAGTTTGACCGCTCCGAAGAAGCGATTGAAGAAGGCGCTGCCGCTGTAGAAAGAGCTTTGGCAAGCGGAGGATTCCGCATGCTGGACATAAAAGCCGGAGCCCGGACAAACAAACAGAAATAATACCGCAACGCCCTGCCAGTGTTGCCTGTTTCATGTTAGGGTCTGTTCACACTAATTTGGTTGTTGTCGCTGCTGCTCCAAATGAGGCCAATCAAGGCTCGAGTGATGAAGTTTGGTGATTCCAAACGAATTACGAGTAACGCTGAGTGGCCTCATTTGGAGCGCAGCCCGCAGGGATTGGCTATTTTTTCGTCCTGCTGCGTTATTGCAAGCTCATGTGCAATAAGCACATATCGCTTGCAAAGCCTTGCAGGAACAAAAAATGGTCGAATCGACGCCATCAAAATTAGTGTGAACAGGCCCTAATAAAGCCAGAGGATAATTGACACATACCTGTCCGCTTTCTAACGTCTCGGTATCTCTCAAAACAAGGATAGTTCATGTCAGACATTTCCCGTTCACAAAACGACTTCGATCAGGCCAGAAAGCTGTTACCCGGCGGTGTCAATTCGCCGGTTCGTGCGTTTAAATCAGTTGGCGGCACGCCCCGTTTTTTCGATCACGCTTCCGGTGCCTATGTCTGGGATGTGGATAACAATCAATACATCGATTATGTCG
>WFUI01000145.1 GCA_015485035.1 Mariprofundus sp. | reverse complement strand
TCTCCACTGCGCAACATACCAAGGTAGTCTTTGAGAGCGACAGACACTTTACCTTGCAATAAATACAGGGCCAGAAAGTTGGGAAAGGCCATCGACAACAGCAACAAATCGGAAAAATCAAGGATATTGCCCGCGCTAACCAGTGAGGCCAGCACCACAAACATCAGAAAAATAATGCGGTAGACCATCGAATAACGCTCTCCGAATACATACGTCCAGCACCGTTCGCCATAATAAGACCATGAAATCATGGTGGAATAGGCGAACAACACCACCGAAATCGACAGAATAATCGGGAACCAGGATATCACTGAGCCAAATGCTGCCGCAGTCAGGGCCGCACCCTTGCTGGCCTCAACCAGAGTATGATGCTCGGGTGCGTTATATACGCCGGTCAGAATAATCACCAGCGCTGTCATAGTACAAATAATAATCGTATCAATAAATGGTTCGTAAAGCGCGACAAAGCCCTGGCGCACAGGATATTTAACAGATGCGGCCGAGTGAGCGATGGCAGCCGAACCGATCCCCGCCTCGCTGGAAAAGGCCGCCCGCTTGAACCCCTGTACCAGCACACCGATCATTCCGCCTGCCACTGCCGTCGGTGCAAACGCTTCGCTGACAATCAGCGAAAGAGCCGAGGGAATTGCACTGGCATGAGAGAGAATAATCCACAGGCACGCAGACAAATAGATAAGCACCATCGTCGGCACAATGGCTTCTGCTGCATGTGCAATACGACGGATACCGCCGATAATCACCAGCCCTACAGCACCGGCCATGAATACACCAAACACCCAGGGGTATTCCTGGAAAAAGGTCAACTCGCCCTGCACTGCTCCGAGCGCCTGCGATACCTGGAATGCATTGCCGCCACCCAGAGAAGCACCAATACAAAGCACGGCAAATAATACTGCCAGCGCCTTGCCTGTTCCCGCCATACCTTTTTCGGCGAAACCACGAGAAAGGTATTCCATAGCGCCGCCCATGATACGCCCGTCAGGCCGGATCTCACGATAGGTCTGGGCCAGTGTTACTTCAGTGAATTTTGCAGTCATGCCGAAAAACCCGGCGACAATCATCCAGAATGTCGCACCGGGCCCGCCAATACTGACTGCAATCGCCACACCGGCAATATTACCCAGCCCGACAGTGGCCGATAAAGCCGTGGTCAAAGCCTGAAACGGTGATACTTCGCCTTTATCTTCCGGAGACTGATATTTACCGCGAATAACCTGAAATGCATGCCCCATCATCCGCACATTGATAAAGCCGAAACGGCAGGTCAGATACACCGCACCAACGACCAGCCACGCCACAATAAAAGGCATCGTCGCATCGCCGGGCATGACATCGAAAAACAGTACGGCTGCCAGATACCCGTTCACCGTTCCGAAAAATGCATCAATACCGGGAGCAGCTTCGGATTGCGCACAGGCCAGCTGTGCCGGTAACATAAACAACAGCAGTGCGATGATATTAAGCATTCGTCTCATATTTCCCTCCACCATACCCAATCCTGCCGAAAGCATCAGATATGAAAAGTCCGGCCATCGTTACGTTTTGAATACTCTCTCCGGACTATCGCGACCCACAAGCCACACACGTGGTTTTAATGGTCTTGTTCCTCAAAGAACCAGCGGACTTCAGCCAGATCGTCCCTGATCGGGGCAGGTGGCAGGTTGCGTACCACTTCCCGGCCATAGGACTTGTGATACAAACGGGAGTCCAGCAAAGCCATAACCCCCCTATCATGCATGGAACGTATCAAACGGCCCGTGCCCTGCCGGAGTACCGCGATCGCTTCCGGCAACTGGATATCCCGAAAACCACTACCGCCACGCTCCTCGCATTTTTGTATGCGTGCTTTCAGTAATGGATCATTGGGCGGTGTAAAAGGCATTTTATCAATAATCACCAGACTCAATGCCTCACCGGGCACATCTACACCCTCCCAGAAACTGCGTGTGCCACAAAGTACGGAATGGGTATCGGTGCGGAAAGCATCAAGAATGGCATCACGACTACCGCTCTCGCCCTGAATCAGTACATTCCAGGGCAACCGCTGCGCCAGTTCCGGCCCAACCTGTCTGAGCATATTCCACGACGTAAACAGCACAAAGGCGCGTCCGTGCGAGGCCCGGATCAGTGTTTCCATTTCATCCGTGATGGCTTCAATACCCTGCTCGGAAAACGGGTTTGGCATATGACGCGGCAAATAAATCATCGCCTGTTTGCCATAATCGAATGGAGAGGCATGAAATACCTCATCCGTTTCATTCAGTCCGAGCCTGGCTTTGGCATGATCAAAACTTCCGGATAACCGCAATGTGGCCGACATCAACACGAATGAGGCCGGGCGTTCCCATAAATGGCTGTGCAATACAGGCCCGGTTTCGACCGGAGCAACCGTATATTTAAGGTGTTCACCCTCGCCTTCACTCCAGCCTACGAAGCCCTGTAAAGGCTCCCGTACCATTTCGATATCAGATGCTATCTGCCCGGCACGATCAGCCAATCTGGCCATATCCTCACTGCGTTCGCGTCTGGATT
>WFUI01000144.1 GCA_015485035.1 Mariprofundus sp. | reverse complement strand
CGTCAAAATAAACGAAAATAACCAAATGAGTCGAATATGAGTAAAAGCACCGCATTAAAGGCACTGACCAGTCTCGACAGATTCTATCAGGAACTGCGCAAAATTCCGCAGCTTAGCCGTGAAGAAGAGGATGAGCTGGCCCGTAAATGGCAAAAGGATTACGATCTGGCTGCGGTACAGCAACTGATCAGCGCCAACCTGCACAGTGTTGCTGCAATTGTGCGCGAATATCGCCATTTTGGCTTGCCCGAAGAGGATTTGATTCAGGAAGGTACGCTTGGGCTGATGCATGCGGTCAAGCGCTTCGATCCCGATCGGGGGTTCCGGCTGAAAACCTATGCTTCCTACTGGATCCGGGCTTCCATTCACGATTTTATTCTGCGCTCCTGGAGTATCGTGAAAATGGGCACCAACAAATTGCAGCGCCGCATTTTTGCCGGTTTGCAGAAGGCGGAATGTGCGATTGCCGCGCTGGAGGGCAGGAACCTTGAAGAAGTAGCCGAACAGTATGGCACCAGTGGCGAATCTTATCAGGCCATCGCGTCTTCCTTTTTGAGACGTGACTTTTCCATCGATTCTGATCATGGCGATGAAGGCGATGTGCTGGAATTACCTGCACCTGGTGAAACGCCGGAGCAGCAACTGGAAAGGAAAGACTGGAAGGCATTTGCCCACAACCGGCTTGAGCAGGCTATGGCGGCACTGTCAGATCGTGACCGCTATGTCATTCGTCAGCGCCGCTTAATGGATCCACCGGCGACATTAAAAGAATTATCCGAGGAACTGGGTGTTTCCATTGAACGTGTGCGCCAGCTGGAAGCGCGTGCGATGAAGAAGATGGGTGAGATGTGTACGGATTTGTCGGATGTGGGGCTCGATTGATGCGCAGCCGTGGAATACTGATACTGGTGGTGTTGCTGGCTGCATCACTGGGCTATAACCTGAGACCATGGTTATCGCATCCGGGTACCGAGCCCCGTGCGGTTATGCCGCGTGGTGATCTGGCTCAGGATGAACAAACCACGATTTCCATTTTCAGTCATGCCAGTCCGTCGGTGGTATTTATCACCACGACAGAGCAATTGCTTGATCCGTGGACACGCCGTGTCTACAAAACCCGCCAAGGTACCGGCTCGGGTTTTATCTGGGATGAAGATGGTGATGTGGTGACCAATTACCATGTTATCAAGGGAGCGAACAGTGCCCGGATCCGGCTGGCTGATGGCCGGGCTTATGAAGCTGTGCTGGTTGGTGCCAGTGCAGAGCATGATCTGGCCGTGTTACGCATCAACGTGCCGTTTAATGCGCCGCCGCCGGTGCCGGTCGGTAGCAGTCATGACCTGAAAGTCGGCCAGAAGGTATTTGCCATCGGCAATCCGTTTGGACTCGATTATACCCTGACCACGGGGATTATTTCCGCTCTGAACCGGTCGATCAATGAAGACAGCCGACATGAAATCCACCATCTGATTCAAACCGATGCCGCTATCAATCCGGGTAATTCGGGTGGTCCGTTGCTGGATTCGTCCGGTCGCCTGATCGGTATTAATACGGCTATTTATTCACCATCGGGTGCTTATGCCGGTATCGGGTTTGCTATTCCGGTGGATACCGTCAACAAACTGGTGCCGCAGTTGATTGCTTATGGAAAAACCATTCAACCATGGCTGGGTGTGGATACGGATGCCCGGGTGGCGGAAGTGATTCTCAGACAACTGGCTGTGGAGGGGGTGTTGATTTTAAAAGTCGAGCCCGGTTCACCGGCTGAGCAGGCCGGGCTACATGCGACCCGTCTGAACTGGGATGGCTCCGTGATACCGGGCGATATTATCCAGTCGGTGGATGACAAGCCTGTACACAATATGTCCGAACTACACGAAGTGATAGGTGGCCATCGGATTGGTGATCGAATTCGGCTTGGTATCTGGAGGGCAGGTAAACATACTGAAGTTGAATTGCAACTGGCTGCACCGCCACAGATGTGATGGCAGAAAACCGTTCCGGGATACAAGCTGTTGCTTCCAGACATAGTCAGACCCTGATCATTGAGTTTGTGGTTGCGCCGAAGCAGTCCATTCTATTCCAGAGCATCCTGCAGGGTGAAGACGGGCTGGGGGTGGTTCGCTGTTTCGATCCGGAGAAAAAGAAACAGCAGCTCTGGACGAGCGCTGATCAGAAACATGAAGTTTATGACTGGCTGAAAAGCCTGCCTGAACATTTGAATGTTGAAGTAACCGGAGAATGGTATATTGAATAAACTGATTACATTTGAAGGCGTGGACGGGTGCGGCAAGAGCACACAGCTGAAGCGTGTGAGTGATTGGCTGCGGGATCTGGGGCACGATGTTATCACCACATTCGAACCGGGTGATACGCCGCTGGGTAAAGAGATTCGATCGTTGTTGCTGGCCGGAGACTTTGTGCCTGTTCCTGAAACCGAATTGTTATTGTTTCTGGCGGACCGGGCACAGCATGTGCGGGAGGTGATTCAGCCGGCATTGGCATCGGGTGCATGGGTATTGTGTGATCGATATTCCGATTCGACGCTGGCTTATCAGCTGGCGGCACGGAAACTGGGAGACAGTGCCGCCAATCTGAAAGAGATGCTGGTTTTTGCTGAATGCGGGGTGCGTCCGGCGCTGACGTTGTGGTTTGATGTGCCGGTGGATGAAGCGATGCGGCGCATGATGAAACGGGCCGAAGCAGGTGAGAAGGCGACCCGACTTGACGATGAGGCGGAATCGTTTCATGAGCGCGTTTCGTTCGCTTTCAAACAGCAGTTCGATGATAACGCATCAGGACGTATTGCTCGCATGGATGCGGCACAGGGTATGGATGATGTAGAAAAGCAGGTGAGAGACGTGCTGAAACAGCGTTTCGGGTTATCTGCATGAATCAGTTATACGGGCACGAAGCTACCCTGCAGCGCTTTACTGATGCACTGGCGACTGAAACATTGCATCATGCCTGGTTGCTGTATGGTATGAAGGGGATTGGCAAACACACACTGGCCGGGAAACTGGCCGGTTTTATGATGTGTGAGGTGCAAAGCGCTTGCGGAGAATGTCATGGTTGCAAGATGCTGGCGGCCGGGTCGCATCCGGATGTGTACCGGCTTGGATTGTTAGAGGGTAAACGCGATCTGAATATTGAACAGGTGCGTGGCGTGCTGTCATTTCTATCCCTGAGCGCTGCCGAAAGCGGCAGGCGTGTGGTGATTCTCGATGATGCAGAGCGCATGAATCATCAGGCTGCCAATGCATTGCTGAAAGGCCTGGAAGAGCCATCTGCCGGCAGTGTGCTATTGATGGTGTGTTCTGATCTGGAACGGTTGCCGGCAACGGTGCGATCGCGCTGCATGTTGCAGCAATGTTCGCCGTTATCGGATGCGGATGTGCGGGTCGTGCTGGAACAACAGGAGAATCCGGTACAGGAGCGTTATCTTGATCTGGCCGTGGATCTGGCCGATGGTTGTCCGGGGTCGGTTAGCTGTTTGCAGGATACAGCCATCGCCAGCGCTTTGCTGGAATGGCGGGACTTGATTGCCGATCCGGCCCGTGCGGATATTGGTAAAATCGAAGGCTGGATTCGCCTGCATGTCAAAACGGTGCCGCACCTGTTGATTGCACGCATGCTGACTCAGGTTGTTTATCCGGTGCTACATAAGACTTGCGATACGGCCACATTCGAGAATAGGGAAGTCCTGCAGCAGGCGCTGTTTGACTGTATCCGCTGGCCGGGCGATGTGGTGCGTCACAGTCTAAGAGCGGGGCCGGCCTTGCTGGCCTGTGTTCTCCAGCTCCGCGCTGCGCTCAAGGCTATTTGAAAGAAAAATCACCATCGTTGAAGGTGAGTATGCCCTGGCTATTCCATAGTATCTCTCCAGAACTTCCCGGTAACGGACAAAGCAGTTTCAGCTATGGATGATGGTGGCTATAGTTGCCGCTACCAGCCATGATTCATCACACAGGCCAGCATATCTGCGGGAAGATAGCGTTCTTGCCCGGACTTATTATGCGTCCTGTGATGAAATTTTATCGTTGTTAATCGGAGAATACAGCACTGATGGAAAGCTATTATGTTACTACACCGATCTATTATGTAAATGATGAGCCGCATCTGGGGCATATGTATACGACGATTGCTGCCGATGTCCTGGCACGGCATCAACGTTTGAGTGGACGCGATGTGTTTTTCCTGACCGGTGTGGATGAACACGGACAGAAGGTGCAGCAGGCGGCCGAAGCACGTGGTATTCAGCCGATTGAGTTGGCCGATCAGGTAGTGGAACGTTATCAGAGTCTGTGGCCTGAGCTGGAAATCAGCAACGACGATTTTATTCGAACCAGTTCGGAGCGGCATAAAGCCGGCGTACAGGCGATGTGGCGGCGGCTGGAAAATGCAGGCTCGATTTACAAGGATTTTTACGAAGACTGGTATTGCGTGCCGTGCGAGGCGTACTGGACTGAAACGCAGCTTAAAGATGCCGGTTGTCTGGAATCCGGCGATTCGGACTCAATGCACTGTCCGGACTGCAAACGCGCTGTTGAGAAGATTCAGGAAGAATCCTATTTCTTTCGCCTGAGTGCGTTTCAGGATCGCCTCGTTGAGCATATCAAAGCCAATCCGGATTTCATTGCACCGGCTTCCCGTCGCAATGAGGTGTTGAGTTTTGTTGAGTCCGGTCTGCGTGATCTCTCTATTTCGCGGACGACATTTTCCTGGGGTGTACCGGTGCCGGGGGATGAGAAACATGTGATTTATGTCTGGATCGACGCGCTGACCAATTACCTTTCCGCACTGGGGTTTCCGGAGCAGGAGGAGCCCAAATACTGGCCTGCCGATGTGCATCTGATCGGTAAGGATATTCTACGCTTTCATGCTGTCTATTGGCCGGCCATGCTGATGGCAGCGGATTTGCCGTTGCCCAAACGTATCTATGCCCATGGGTGGTGGACAGTCGAAGGCGAAAAGATGAGTAAATCCAAAGGGAACGCACTCCGTCCTGCGGAATTACTTGAACAGTATGATGCCGATATATTGCGTTATTTCTTATTGCGTGAAGTACCGTTCGGCCAGGATGGCGATTTTTCATTTACTGCGCTGAAACAGCGTTACAATTCAGAACTGGCCAACGATGTCGGTAATTTGCTGAACCGTTCCCTGTCCATGTTGAAGAAATACCGTGGCGGGGTGCTGGGTACGGTGGCCGAAGAACAGGAATGCGATCGCGCCCTGATTGCCGATGTGGAGGCTATGCAGCGCGAAGTGGCTGATTGCATGGACAGACAGGCATTCCATCTGGCACTGGATCGCATCAATGCGATGGTGCGCCATGGCAATCGTTATGTCGAGGATAATGCGCCATGGGCACTGGCCAAGCAGGGGAATGATGCACGTCTGGATACCGTGCTCTACCACCTGGTCGAAATATTGCGCCTGGTAGCTTTGCAACTGATACCGTTCATGCCCGGGAAAATGACAGAAATGCTGAGTCAGATTCTGGACAGACCGGTTCAGGCCGATGAGTTCAGTTTTTCTGCTGATGGTGGATGGGGCTTACTCGAAGCCGGGCATCAGTGCCGAAAACCGGAACCCCTGTTTCCGCGCATGGACTGAATCAACAATCCTGCTAGGATTTACCCTTCATGCCGAAAAAGATGTTTCAGCGCTATATGCCCGATCACCGGACGATACGTGATCAGAAATGTTTGCGGTGCTTTGGAAAGCTGCTGCATAACCCGGCATTGTGGCATCTGAACCGTCATTCTCTGGCCAGGGCTTTTCTGATTGGTTTAATCTGTGCATTTATTCCGGTGCCATTTCAAATGGTGCTGGCCGCTGCCGGTGCAATCCTGATCTATGCCAACTTACCGATTTCCGTTGCTCTGGTATGGCTGACCAATCCGGTGACCATGCCCCCTGTATTTTATGCAGCCTATAAGGTGGGTGCATGGGTGATGAGTATGCCGGAACAGGAATTTCACTTTGATGCGAGTCTGGAGTGGGTACTCAACAGCATGTTGCAGATCTGGCAACCGTTCCTGCTGGGCTGTGCCATATTGGGAATAATGAGTGGTATAACAGGCTATATCAGTGTCAAAGTGATCTGGCGCTGGCTGGTCGTTCGCAGATGGCGACGGCGGCATCAACAAAAGGCCATATAAGTCCTTGCCTGTCTGGCCTGCTGTAGAACAATCCATCACGGAATCTACCGGTCACGCGTTTTCAATCAAAAATCTACATCGTATCGGCGGGGGAAGTATCAACACTGCCTGCCGGATTGACGGTGATGGACAGAGCTATTTCGTTAAACTGAATCAGGCGGATCAGCTGGATATGTTTGTAGCTGAAGCAGATGGCTTGCGTGAGCTGGCCGGGGCAAATGCCATTCGTGTGCCGTCTCCGCTCTGTTACGGGGAAGCAGCGGGAAGATCCTGGCTGGTG
>WFUI01000143.1 GCA_015485035.1 Mariprofundus sp. | reverse complement strand
GTGCTTCTGCCAGCGCTTCGAGGTAGATACCGATATTGTCCAGCGCTCCATCCGGCTGATATATAAACCCCGGTGTTCCGGTCGCGCCCGCGCTCCCCCACAACGCCGTTATCTGACTGCTGTAGATCGGCTGATCAAGCGTGATGTTACCTGAATCGACTAATTGCAAAGTACCGATGGCCGTGATCATCTTGCTGACACTGCCGATACGGGTACGGTGCCAGGGTTCCATTGCCACCTGATTTTCCTTGTCAGCCCAGCCGTACCCTTTCCAGAGCACCAGCCGGCCATTTTTGGTTACCGCCACGGTGGCGCCCGGAATGTTGTTGTCTTCCAGATATTTCAGCACCAGAACATCAACATCACTCCCCAGAACCGAAGCCTGCTCACCCGCGGTCGGTGGTTTTGAATCACTGCCACCGCCACAGGCGCTCAGCATCTGGAAAATAGATAGGGAAATCAGAATCTTGCTAACATAGCGTAACGTCTTGCCTTGCATGGGTATCCTCCCTGGTCGTTTTTTTGTCCTGTACCGGCTTCCACCGGGTTCATTGCTTCTGCTGCCCTGAATGATATCAGGCCTGGTAGCCTGTACCATTTGCATGCTAACTCTCGTGGCGCTGCAGGGCAAGATATTGTATATCTATCAGATATACAATATAATGTTCAATTATCCAGTTTCTGAAGGTATTGATATGACACGCTCAGCAACTCGCACGGCTCCCATCAATTTGCGCGCATTGGATTCACAACGCAGTCTAATTGACAGGGCCGCCTCCGTATTAGGTAAAAACCGTTCCGATTTCATGCTGGAAATCGCCTGTCGCGAAGCCGAAAACGTATTGCTTGATCAGCGGCTCTTTAGCCTCAACGAAGCGGATTTCGACGCCTTCATGACGGCGCTGGATGCCCCCATCAAAGACAACCCCGCGCTACGCAATCTCATGGCGCACAAGGCGCCGTGGGAATAAGCGCCCCCCGCCCCATTGCCAGCCCCCATGATGTTACTTCCTTTGATTGTGGTGATGCCACACTGAATGACTGGCTGCAACGTCGCGCGATAAGGAATGAAAACAGCGGTGCCTCACGAACCTTTGTCGTATGTGAGGACAATACCGTTATTGGTTATTACTCATTAGCGGTGGGCGCTATCGCCAGGGAAGAAACGTCCGGGAAAGTCCGTCGGAATATGCCCGACCCCATCCCTGTCATGGTGCTGGGCCGGTTAGCCGTCGACATCAATTGGCAAGGTAAACACATGGGCATCGGAATGCTGAAGGATGCCATTCAGCGCACCCTTATCGTTGCCGAACAGGCAGGCATCCGCGCCCTGCTTGTTCATGCGTTATCGGACAAAGCCAGGAGTTTTTATCAGCGCTGGGGATTTCACGAGTCTCCAACGAATGACATGACCTTGATGATAACGCTCAATGAAGCCCGAAAGGCGATGACTGACAATTTCACCAACAGCGCATAGAGATGGCGGAACTGGATGATATCTTATGAAACTCCCCGCAACGGCATGAGATGCAAGAAAAACAAAAAACGCCTGTAAATCAACAACCAAAACAATGTAACAGCATGATTTCAGAAGAGAAAAAAACAAACATACGCCTATGATGCAGCAGTACCTGCGGATCAAGGCCGATTACCCGGACATTCTGCTGTTTTATCGCATGGGGGATTTCTATGAGCTGTTTTTCGATGATGCGCGCAAGGCTGCTCGGCTGCTCGACATTACCCTGACCGCCCGCGGCCAGTCTGCCGGGGAGCCGATTCCGATGGCCGGCGTGCCCTATCATGCCGTGGACAACTATCTGGCCCGGCTGGTGAAACTGGGCAAGTCCATTGCCATTTGCGAGCAAATCGGTGATCCGGCTACAAGTAAGGGGCCGGTGGAACGCAAGGTGGTGCGTATCGTCACGCCCGGTACGCTGACCGAGGAAGCCCTGCTGGAAGAGCGTCAGGACAATCTGCTGGCAGCCATTTTCAGCGAAGCTGACAACACGGGCATCGCCACCCTGGACATGGCCATGACAGGTCAAGTCCCAATTCTGCTGTAAATTCTCTCTCGCAGGTTCGGTGTCACTCCGGGTTCAGTGGTTGATACCGACCACCTTGTCCTCCTTTCGGTCGGAAGGCTGTTGTGTCTCCCACCATTCGTGAAAGTCGCTCATGTCGAGGTACC
>WFUI01000142.1 GCA_015485035.1 Mariprofundus sp. | reverse complement strand
CATCCAGACTGGACTTGCGCAAAAAATCACCAATCGGCGTCAATGCTGCTTTCGGATCCTGTAAAAGGTGTGTAGCAACTGCAGGTGTATCCACCTTCATGCTGCGAAATTTCGGCATACGAAATATTTTATTGTAACGCCCCACCCGGTCAGACCAATACAAAACAGGTCCTTTTGATGTTAATTTCACCAGCACAGCAATGATCAACATCGGTAGTGCAGCAAACATCAACACAACAAGAGACAGTAAAAAATCAAACCCCCGTTTCATTACAGGCCTCGTTCCAGATAACGAACAATTTCAGGCAATGTTTCTTTCAAATGATATTGCGCTTTAAAACCCAGTTCATTTTGAATTTTTTCCGAGCTGTAAAACTCACAGCCTGTTAGCTTTTCCATTGCATCGGTATCAAACACAAACCTGCGACCACGTATTTTCCCAATGACATCCCCCGCCATCGCCAGCACTTTCAACACCGTAAATGGCAGCCGCCAGCCAGGAACCGGTTTTTGCAGCGCCTCGCAAATCCAGACATACATCTGACGCGTCGAATAAGCTTGCCCATCAGTGACGATGTAGATATTGCCTGCAGCGGCAGGATGCCTGGCTGCCAGTAATGCAGCCTGTACAATATCATCAACATGCACCATGGATCGCTTGTTTCGAGTATCGGATAGTGGGGGAAACCGCCCGTCGCGAATAGCCCGAATCATTTTCGGCAAGTTCCCCTTTTCTGTATTGCCATAAACCATAACAGGCCGGATCACCACAGGTTCAGGCACAAACCCTCCATGCAACACCAACTGCTCAGCCATACGTTTACTACGCCCGTACATACTATCCGGCAGATCCTCACAAGTCTCATCAGAGCAAGTCTCTGTATTATATCCAACGGCCTTGACACTGCTAAAATAAACAAAGCGACGTATTCCGGCAGATTTTGCCGCTTCCAGCAGTTTACGCGTAGCTGAAATATTGACAGGAAAATATTCAGCTTCATCGTGATAGTCCGAGCTTAAAACATGAGCCTTCCCGGCCAGATGAAACACCGTATCGATGCCATTCAATGCTTCGTCGGGTACAGGCTGGCTCAAGTCCCAATGATAAAAATCCTCGGCACCCTCAGGCTTTGTTCGACCCAGAATACGAACATCTGAATCTGTTTTCTCCAATGCATCACAAAGGCGCTGACCAATAAACCCTGTCGCTCCGGTTACCAGCACGAATTTCAAATCAGTTCTCGCGCCAGACCGTCCGCCGGATATAGTCGGTATAGCTCTGGATGATACGTGAGACCTGAACAGATACGTTCCCGCCCTGATAATCGCGCACAACATCGACCAGTCCGCCGCGTTCAAACTGATCCATCACGATATTGACCGCATTCAGCAAACGATCCGGCACAATATCCGACATAATCAACGTACCCTGATCCATGCCTTCGGGGCGTTCATGCGCCTGCCTGATTGTCACAGCAGCAAACCCGAGTAAAGAGCTTTCTTCGGCAATCGTGCCGCTGTCCGAGATCACGCAACGGGCCTGTTTCTGCAACTGAATATAATCGAGAAACCCCATGGCCTTCATAAAGCTGATACGCTTATCAATATTGCCGTGCGTCAGTTTGTCCAGTCGCTTGCGTGTACGCGGATGCACCGAAAAGATGACCGGCATGTCATAGCACTGAACCAGCGCATTGAGTGAATCGATCAGGGCTGTCAGCCGTTCGGGAGAGTCGACATTCTCTTCCCTGTGCGCACTGACCAGAAAATAGTGTTGGGGGTTCAACCCCAGTCGTTCAAGCGCATCAGATTTTGCAATCTTCGGCGCATAATACTCCAGCACTTCCTGCATGCATGAGCCTGTCCTGATCACCGTTTCCGCCCGAATACCTTCTGCCAGCAAGTACCGACGCGCATGCTCGGTCAGCGGCATGTTGATATCGCTGATATGATCGACAATGCGACGATTGATCTCTTCCGGCACCCGGTCGTCAAAGCAACGGTTGCCGGCCTCCATATGAAACACCGGTATTTTTCTGCGTTTTGCTACAATCGCCGCCATACAACTGTTGGTATCGCCATACAATAGCACGGCATCAGGCTGCTCTTCAGCCAGCACGACATCGGCTTTTGCAATAACCTGTGCAATCGTTTCCGCTGCCGTTTCACCTGCCGCATTGAGGTAATGATCAGGCTGTCTGATTTCCAGATCATCAAAAAATACGCGACTCAACTCATCATCATAATTCTGACCGGTATGCACCAGACAGTGATCAAAGCAACGATCCAGTTCTGCCAGCACACGGGATAGCTTGATCAATTCCGGACGCGTTCCGACAATCGTCATCACTTTCAGTTTATTCTGCATATTTTTCACGCCAGCAATTCTCCGCCTTCAGCCAGCTTCTCCGTCCCGGGCAACAGGTTGTTTATACGCAGCAGTTCACATGTTCCATCCAGATCCAGAACGGTATCCTCGGAACTGAACTCCTTACTCAGTACTGTCGGTTCTTCTTCCTGCGCCAGCTCGGGTAACATCGGTCGAATGGCATAATAGTCACCACGACGTACAGTGTGATAACACTCTTCTTCGGACACCATAATTTCGTGCATCTTTTCTCCGGGGCGAATGCCGGTCACTCTGATCCCGATATCCCGTTCGCCGATCAGTGCTTTGGCAATATTGATCACCGTAGCAGCAGGCGCATCCGGCACCAGTGTTTCGCCGGATTTGGCTGTGCGTAATGCCGCAAATACTGTATCCACAGCCTGATCCAGCGAGAGCAGAAAGCGGGTCATTTCGGGCACAGTCACGGTAACCGGCCCGCCATGAGCGATCTGATCATGGAACAGGGGAATCACCGACCCCCGCGATGCCAGCACATTGCCATAACGCACGCAGATAAAACGCGTATCCGGATTGAGTACATTGGCAGAGGTGAAAATCCGTTCCTGAATGGCCTTGGTCATACCCATCACATTGACCGGCTTGGCGGCTTTATCTGTACTGATACCGACGACAGTATCAACCGTATAATCATTTTCACGGATCGCCCGCACAATATTCATGGCACCGATACAATTGGTCAGCACCGCCTGATCGGCAAAATATTCACAGGTCGGCACCTGTTTCAGGGCTGCGGCATTGATCACCACATCCGCACTTTTGACCACAGAACAGACATCGCCGAAGTCGCGCACATCACCGATCCGGAACTCCAGTGCCTGTTTGAAATTATTAAAAATCACCTCATCGGTCGTGACTGTACGGTGCAGATAGGCCATGCGCATATCGTGCTGTTTGCCCTCATCACGGGACATCACAATCACTTTGGCCGGCGTGCCCATTTCACCCGACAGCAAACGACGCACCAACACCTTACCCATGGAACCGGTACCACCGGTCACCAGTATCTTCTTACCCTCTAGATTCATGCTCTCTCTCCCGAATATCTGCTGCCAGTTCTTTCAACATCTCATGCCATGACGGTGGCTGATAACCCGTTTCAGCATTAAATCGTGTAGCATCAAGGCTACGCTCGCAGAAAAAGTTGTTGTCTGGCAACAATTCAATATCGTGGCGCAGCATCAAATCACGCAATTCCAACAGCAACGCGTATTTGCTGATCGGCGCACTGGCCACATGCCACAGTCCGGATATGCTGCGATAATCCAGCAAAACATGCTCGATAATGCGGGCCATTTCACGCGTTGTAAAACCGCTATAAATAGCCCGGGTGAACCCTTTCACCTGACCCGTTTGTGCCAAAAACCATTCAATCAAACTCTTGTTACGGGATAATTCCAGACCGATGATAGAGGTTCGCAGCGTCACGGCCTGCGCATCATGTACCTCTCCCATCAGTTTACTGCGTCCGTAGAGATCACGTGCATCTTCCAGGTCACTTTCAGTGTACATACCGCGGTCACCCGAAAAAACACAATCGGTACTCAAATGAATCAGGCGCGCACCAACCTTTTTGCACAACTGACTCAAGCGATGCGGCAACAACGAATTCACCTCCAGACTCAGGATGGTGTCATGCGCTTCTGCACGCTGTTTGACAATACCGATGGCATTCACAATCGCCTCCGGCCTGAATAAGCGCACCACCTTCTCCACGCTGGAAAAATCAAGTCCATCTACACCGTAGAAGCTGTTTTCGGGTGTAAACAGGCCATAATCAGCATAACGTGCTGCATCACCACGTAGCGTTACGCGAGCCTCATGCTTTCCCTGCCAGGATTTCAGCAGCTGGTGCCCCAGCATGCCGTCGCCTCCCAATATCAGGATTCGCACAAGCCCTCCTCTGCTACATCACGCATCCACTGCTCCAGTCTGGCAACAAGCATCTCTCTCTCGAAATGTTTGTCATAATAATCACGCCCTTTTTCCCCCATAGCCCGCCGCTGCTCTACCGGCATATGGTAGAGCTTTAAAACAGCCTCGGCCAAATGTTTATCATCCCCAGCCCCTACAGCAATCCCTGCACCTGCTTCTTCAATCACACGAGCTCCCTCGCCATTGAGCGCCGCCAGTACCGGCTTGCCGCAAGCCATATAAGACTGCACTTTGCTGGGAATCGTATGTGCAAACACTTCGTCGGATTTTAATGTCACCAGCAGCGCATCGGCATGGGCGAAAAATTCCGGCATGGCTTCAGCAGGAAAACGGCCAAAAAAATGGACATGCCTTTCCAGACCAAGCCGTTGCACTTCCTGTTGCATCCAGTCGCACCTGCGCCCATCGCCAATCATTACCCACTGAATCTCCGGCTCGCCTTTCAGCCTGTCGGCAGCTGCCACAATGGTTTCCAGCGACTGCGCCTCACCCATGTTGCCTGCAAACATCACCTTAAAACCTTCGGGCAAACTAACATCTTGAATATCCTTCGCCGGCAGTGGCCGATAAAATGATTCAGCCCAGTTGGGATAATATATCGTCCGTTCCCGCTCTGCTCCTGCCGCCACAGCCGGTTCGACAAATGCTTCCGACTGCACCAGCACCCGATCGCAATGACGATAAATCCAGCGCACCATATGCCCAACAGCCTTCAGAACAAAATATGAATGAACCGCCCCGGCAGCTGTCAGGCTCTCCGGCCACAAATCCTGTACCCAGAATAACATGGGGGCTTTTTTCAGTTTACGCATCAGCATGGCCGGCACACCCACTGTAAACGGTGATGGTTCATAGACAAAAACAACATCGAACAACTGATTCCTGAAATACCATGGTGCCAACAGGCAACCGAACAGCACAAAAGAGAAATAATTAAGCGCCAGCTGCCAGCCGCGCCCCTGCCGCCGTAAAAACATAGGCGTGCGATATATCGGCACGCCATCCATATCGTCATAGCGTTTTTTCCACCAGCTATACCCGTCAAACAATTTACCGTTCGGATAATTGGGCATGCCGGTCAACACGCTCACCTCGTGACCACGCGCTTTTAATTCGCAGGCCAGGTCATTAATTCGAAACTGCTCCGGCCAGAAATAGTGGCTGACAATTAGAATTTTCAATTTTCCCCGCCTAATGCCTGCTCTAAAAACATATCGACATCAAGTAAGTTGACCAGCAACTCTGCAGGGGTAAAAGCAAAACGTTGCACTGCTTCAGCAATTGAGCGAGGTGAGTCGGGGTCAAACTTATCAGTGGGCCGAATAACATCTGTTACATAGCTCGCATCACTTGCAAGAACCGGCATTTTCAGCATCGCGGCTTCAATCAGCGGGAGACCAAACGACTCAAACCGTGATGGGTAAATCAGTGCTCTCGAACACTGATACAATGTCGCCACATCCGAATGCTGACACTCGCCAATGATAAACACTCTCAAGCCACAATGTTCAATTTGCTGCTGGATCCATCTGCAAATTTCCGGGAAACGATCTTGATCAAGCGTCAAACAAAGCTTGGGGAAAAAGCCCTTCCCGGCCAATTCAATCCAGGCTTTAATTAATGATCTGTGATTTTTATGCGGCTCTCCCGATGCCACATAAATGTAATCATATCTGTATGTTTCTCGCTGTTGTACATCACCCGCTTCAAATATGCCTGTGAATGGAAGCGTCGCTGCATTTTTATGCAACCTTTTTTTTAAAAGCACAGCCATTGTTTCGGTCTGGACAACGAAACGACTCACGCGATGTGCACGAGATTTCAACCACCAACGCTCCATTCCGATGCGTATACGTGTTGGCCAGGAAAAATGTTCAATTGATACTGTATCAATAAGGTATCTATTCTGTACAAACAGAACCTGCTTCCCCTGATCGGCAAACAGTGGTGGAAGATTGCCCATACAGAGCAGTTTCACAGAGCCTCTCACCCATGACCGAAGCTTCCACTCCAGACATATTCTTGCTCGAAGTGTCGGACTCACCTTGACCAGATTTCGAATATCAGGCCATGCCTGTACTGGAAAAAGCCGTTCATCCAAAATAAAAAGAACGTCCGGATTGCTCTTGAGAGACTCGACAATGGGTAAAAGTAAAACCTTCCCCCCACCTTGGTGTATATTAGGAGCATAAACGATGACTCTTAAAGCCCCTCCCCTCCACATCAGCCTGGCTTCCAGGATGAAAAAGAGCGCTGCAAGAGTAACTCAAGCCGTTCAATGTCATGTACATAACGATGTCTGAGCTCTTGTTCCAATTGGCCATCTAACTCGATTGGCCGATCTGCACGCTTGGCATTCATATGCCTGAGACGCATACCGAGGCTACGTCTGAAGTGTAACGGAAGCAGTCCCTTCAGCACCCCTGATCCGGGAAATCTCCCCATAAGCAAAGACATAAGCCTCTTGCTTCTGGCCACACCTGCTTCATTTTTGACCGACAAATCATGGATGCGGACAGAAGTATCCACTGATAAAAAAGCGAACACCTCGCTCAAAGAGCTGTCCAGGTCAGTTATAAATTCATCTTGCGTCATAATCAGAAACTGTTCAGGTAAAAAAGCTGAAAACCACTGATCTAGAAGCTCCCCATACAAACCATCAGTAAAATAGCTATACCATGAAATCGGCTCCAGCTTGATGCGCTCAGACTCAGCTGCCATTGCCGCTTCAAACTCAAGCGGTTCGATACCCAAACGGCGCATATGCAAATAATGGGACCATGCACGACTGACCGGATCGCGTAGTAACAGAATAAACTTCAATACCCCGTCAGGGAATGAAGCCTTGAGCCTGGGGATAACAATTGCCGGACGGTGAAAATAAAGCGGCGTGGCCTCTCCTATAGCCAATTCATCGCATACCCCGGAAAAATAATGCTTTTTGTAATATTCGATGCCTCGATGAAATAGTTGATCATCGATAAAAAACTGGGTTTCTTTCTCTTGAGGAAGATAGATTTCGGGGTGCTGTTTCAGGTAGTGGTGCAAGGATGTTGTACCGGACTTCGTTGCACCAAGAATCAGAAAATTGGGGAATTCCGTCTCTCGAGTCATAAGGCTGCAGGCCTGTCAATTCTTGCTTGCTTAGCAGTATTCAACCAGGAGCAAAAGACACCCAATGTCAGGGCAACCCCTCCCCAGGCTGGAAACACCTGAAAAGACCGCATCACAAAAGCTTCCATAATGAGCAACAACAGCAGACTGACAGCATAGGCACCCGTTTTATCGGGTGAAGCATAAAATTTCCTGAGGCCTTGCAATAAAAGATACCCTAGCATCAGCGCCCAGAACAGCAAAGCAAACCAGCCAAAATCATCCTTAATAGCAAGATATCCATTATCCACGCGTTCACCGCTTAATCTGCCTTCAATCGCAACCATATCACTCTCCACTGCAGAGGGTATTCTCTGACCCACCACAAAATGAAGCAATGTTTCGGGGATTAGAATAAACCGCTCCGACAACACTTCCAGCGACCGCACACCGGAATAATCAGGCGAGGCCTTGTTTGAAGACCATACGGCTGCCGTTAAAACCAGAGTAAACAGACTGAAAAACACCAACCCGGCCTTTATACTGGTCAGCAGTTCTCCCGACTTCCATCTCAACAGGGTCAGCCCGCACAGAACAATCACAGATAGCAACAGCGATGACCTTGATCCCGCCAAAAAAATACAGACAGCCCCGGATAACATCAATATCACTGCCACCCATCTGGAGCGGCAGGCACCATCCCATGCATATGTCCCCAGTAGCACAATCGCAACTGACCACAGTCCGAGCATATTAGGATTAAATAGCGTACTACTTGCCCTGTATACCAATCGCCCGTCACGCAATGGAAACACTGCCCATGCAGAGTGGGAAATCGCCTCAATAAAGGCTATACCGGCAACCAGAATGGAGAGCGCAGTAATTGGAAAATAAAGTGTTGCAAGCACAGACTGTTTTTTTTCATCGCCTTCCAGCAGCAAAACTCCAACAGCCATACTTAAGGCAAGTAATCCCATCATGGCCAACAAATCAAAAGCCGCAAGCGAAGAGCTTTCCCCAAAGGTAAAAACCAAAACAGCTGATATCAGGAACAGGGCAGCAAGAGCAATGGGTACACGTAGATGTACTAACCTTAACAGACCGGACAATGCAGCTTTGTAACGCCACAACACTGCAAATGTCACACCTGTCAGAAAAAGAGCACCTACCACTTTAGGTAGAAATAGGGCATTAAAGTGAATTGATGACGCATAACTTAAACCCTGATCAAAAAGTAGCGGGAGCACTGCATAGCCGTGATGCAGCGTCATAAAAAAAATGAGTGCCAGAAGTATAGAACTTACGCTGAATCGGCTGCGCACCATAAAAGCAAACAGAACCAGAGCCAGGGCCACATTGGCCCATACGACCAGATTCATCATATGCATTTCGATGGTTTTTCGGTATCCGCCATGACACCGCCAATATTTTTCACATCAGCAAATGTCACCCATTTCACATGAGTCCAGAAACCAAGCTTGAGCTTCACTGCAATGAGTGATGCAATATTTTGCAACACCATCCCGCCACTCGCTGCAGATGCAACGCCCAGAGCACCGTAGTTATGAACCAGCAAGATTGCAGAAGCAATTGTCAATATTCCAGAGACCAGTGTAATAACCATCACCGTCATTTGATGCCCCGTCATCATGAGCGTCAGGCCACAAGCCCCGACCAGAACATTGACAAAATGACCCAAACTCAGAATCACCAGTATCATCGATGCATCCCGATAAAAATCGCCGAATACCATTCCCAGAATAGATCCGCTCCAGACCGCAAAAACAGTCAACAGTGCAATTGCCGGTATCGCAGCCACTGTTGTTGTGATTCGCATAATATGCTCCAGGCGAGAGATATTATTGGACGCATGCATTTCAACAATCATTGGCGGTACAACAGAGCTCACAATAAAAAGCGGCAATGTCATTAGCAACACCAGACGAAAAGCGGCACCATAAAGTGCGACCTCATCATCGCCTCTGAAGGCTCCCATAATCCACAAATCTGCTTGAGAAAGCATGAAAAACATCACTGCAGTGACCCATAAAGGCCAGGAGAGCGTGATCAACTCTTTTACACGCGATACCATTGGCCCTTGAGGAAGGAGAACCAGTTTTTTTCCAAGCATCAACATTGATATCAATACCGACAACCCTCCCGATAT
>WFUI01000141.1 GCA_015485035.1 Mariprofundus sp. | reverse complement strand
TACTCAAAAAAACGGCGAGGTCTATCAAATTGCCTGAATGGATGTGGCAGTGGATGGATGAGCAGGATGGAACAAATAGAGCGTTGCTAATAGAGGACGCGCTAACTCGGCGGCACAAATTGAAGCCGCCGAAAGTTGGTTAATACCTAACAGTATATTAGACGGACCATGCAAGGTACTGAGTAAATGCCATACAGAAAAAGAAGTAGATATAGTAAAAAGTTGCAAAACATGCGCGAAGCAAAAGAACGGATTCGCCTAGAATCATCTACACCTGACTATCCTATCATTCTACCAGACCTTCGGCGTGAAATTATTATTATCGATCATGATTTTGGGACGATCACTCATCACATTCAGTTATTTAAAACCGGCCGTATTGACTGTTATCGTGCTGTTGCTGATGGGAAACCGTGGAAAGAACGCATAGGCTGGTCGCGCGTTCTCGAAGGTCTCAGAAAGAGCTTGCCCCGTGTTTGTGGAAATATAGATTGAACAAATGCCGCCTGACGCTCGCACAATTATAAAAAATGATAAAAATTTACAAATTATCAGCAACTTAGGTTTTGTATGACGTATCGAACAGTTGAAAAACATGCTGAAGAAACCGGATATACGCTGAATGCGATATACTCCAAAACATCAAAAGGTGTTTGGCCGGAAGGTATCGTCTGGATGAAGGCGCCAGACGGCAAAGTAATGATTAGCAAAGAAGGATACGAAGCATGGGTGGAAGGAAAGATTCCAAGGGCACAGAAGGCGTCAGGCCGGCGTCAAAATCAACCATCGAAATCAACTTCTACTGGCACGGAAGGCGATGTAAACCGCGCATCAAAGCCAAGCCCACGCCAGCCAATCTTCTAAAAGCAGAACAATTTAGATCAGAGGTAATTGAGGCAATCAAAGATGGTTCCTTTGATTGGAGTGTTACTTTTCCAGACACCAAAAACCCGTTTGCACCAGAAAAACCATTAACGATTGGTCCATACCTGGAAGAATGGATCGATAATAACGAAAAGCATTTCAGCTCTTCGACAGTCAACGGTTACCGAAAAATAATTGCCGGCCACCTTGTTCCAGCTTTTGGCAAAATACACCTATATGAGCTACGACTGAAACATATCCGTGACTATGTGAGCTCACTGGACATAACACCCAAAACGATCGGCAACATCATCAGCCCCCTTCGGGCAGCGCTGGATGACGCAGTATCAGATGAACTGCTTCACGAAAACCCTATTGCCAATTTCAAGATCAAACGCAGGCGCGGAAAAGCCAGGAAGCGAAACCGGGATATCGATCCATTCACGCACGATGAGCGCCAGGCTATTCTGGGCAAGCTGACAGGCCAGGGCAAAAACCTGATTAAATTCGCCTTCTTTACCGGCCTCAGAACGTCAGAGCTGGTCGCTCTTGATTGGGAGGATATAGATTTTATCCGTGGTGTTGTTTATGTCACCAAGGCGCTCACACAGGCCGCCAGTGAACCAGAAGAACCCAAGACCTCGGCCAGTGAGCGCGAAGTCAAACTGCTGCCGGAGGCCTTGTCTGCGCTCAACGACCAGAAATCATTCACTTTCCTGAAGGGTGAAGAAATATTCCAGAATCCGCGCACAGAGGAACGCTGGACAGGCGATCAACCTATCAGAAAGACATTATGGCAGCCAGCCCTGAAACGGGCTGGAGTGCGTTACAGGAGGCCGTACCAGACGCGCCACAGCTATGCTTCCATGCTGCTCACGGACGGTGAGCGGATTCAGTGGGTGTCACGACAGCTGGGGCACACAGATTGGGCATTCACAGCCAGAACATACGCCGCATACATCCCCGAAGATGATCCCCATGCCGGCAACAAAACAACGGCTGCACACTCTGACAGAATGAAGTCAGATGCAGGGTGATCACGGGGACTCCGGGATCTGAAATGGTCCCTATTTTTGGTCCCTACATCTGTGAGGCCGCATTATCATTGACTGGTGAGCGGGTTCGATTCCCGCCGCCTCCACCATTTTTCCTTTATTATCATAAACTTACAAAACCATGCGGACCACGAAAGTGGTCTATATTGGTCCATATTTGGCTGGAATGGTCCATATTTTGGTCCACATTTTATATCCCTTCGCAGGACACCTACACCTAAACGCATATTCCTTGCTGCTCTGATGAAGGATTGGAACCTAAAGCCGACCACAGAAGCAACTAACACAGCAAAATTCTGGGAAACTTCGGACGGCCATTTTATCTCTGTGCCTACCATGGACGGTGATGGCCTATATCCAGATTATCTGTTTAACAGTATCAGTGACCAGATAAAAGAAATAAAATCTCGCTCCTGAGCTACCCCAGCGTCCGATTTACAATCCCTCTAATCCCCCCTGAAACAGCAGCCATTTTTGTTTTGCCTCGATGCCAGGCCGTCACTCCCAGCACGGCCGCCCACGCCATCAGAACGAACTGTGGAATATCTGCCGGCGTTTCGTTGATGACGTAGTTCCAGAATAGGGTGATTCCGAACATGAAGCCATTGAACGGGCGCCAGAGCCACTGCGCCCAGTGCTCAGACTTGCCTTCCATCTGCATGGTCTGGTTGACTGCCTGAATGCGTTTGGTGTCTTCACGCGCCAGCTCCAGCTGGTAGGACATCACCGCCTGCTGAAACAGCATGGCGGTCTGTGGGTTGCGGGACAGTGCTTCTATCGCGGATTCTGGCTCATCAATTCCAGTAATGGTTCGGGCGATATCAACCACTTTTTCCGCCTTTTCTTCCGCATTATCTCCGGCAATCATACCGATAATGGACGGGACAAACTTTGCCGCCAGCATAGCTAATTCAATCATGTCGGTTTCCTCAGTTCGAAGTGAATAAGATCGTTGAACTTCTGATCTGTTACATCCTTGTCCATATCCCAATCGCCGCCCCACCGAAGCACATGCGATATTTCCCCTGCCTGGTAGAGCGTATCCGCCACCCCGATCACGTAGAAGGCAAAATACCTGAATTTCTCATACTCATTACGATTCCCTTTCCCCCACTTTTTCGGAATTGGCCAGGGCGATGCATCAACCGCCATCGATGGCGTCGAATTATGCTTGCTGTTTGGCCACTGTACTTTTGACTCTCCATTTAGGAACTTCTTTGTTTGTTCCTCTTTGCCTCGGTGACCGGTCAGGATGGTGTTATCCCAGCTCTGAATGACGACTGCGAATACGAGCTGCAGATCAGGGTGGCACTGGTTTAGTTTTGCTTTCGATGAGCGGCTGTAATTTGGCACGCTAGACTGCCGCTCCGCGCGCAACCATATATGCCTGGATGCGATCACGCAGATTTGATAGCTCAGAGGAAGTTAACCCCTCAGCAAACCCCCATGCAGCAATTTGGGCGCCATCAAGAGGATTAGCAGAAAAACCATTGAAATTACCGATAAAAACATTGCCTGATGTCAGAGGATCACCCAAAGAAGACGTTAGCGTAAAGTTTGCTTCGGAAGCATTTATACGCAATATTTCATCGTTGCCAATTCTTGAACCCCCGATAAAACCTAACGCCGCTGGCAAGCCTGTTTCTGACGTAGTCCCCCACACATCACCATAAAAATATACATTTCCTGAGCTAGTCTCATTTTGCAGGGTGATACTATCGTTAGCTGTGCTGCCTGCTCCTGCAAGGTATCCAAAATCAGCAAGCGATGTTCTGACATAAACAAAAAGACAATGTGATGTTCTGGACAAATTACTAGCAAGAAAATTACTATTTATGTAAGCATTAGCTGCTTCATTGATAGTAAACCCCCTATTTACAGTAAACGCGGGTGAATTTACAAGGGACGCATCATAAGTTCCTTTTAAATCGAGCAGCGAGTCTGGGCCATTATCGCTAACTGGAACAATCGCTTTAATTTTTGACCATGTACCGTCGATTTTTGTCCAAACAATCAGATCATTAATAGCATTTTTAAGTGCCGTATCAGTGCTGCTCATGCGGCCAAAGTGAAAAATCGCATCGGGGTCATAACCACCATAAACAGGGTTCGGCATCATAGCTCTGCACCTAATGAAGCGACGATATCGCTTTCATTCGTTCCGTAGCATCGCAAACTCAAGATGGCCGTTTTATCTGCTTCTACCTGAGCGGGAATCCCATTTATCCATTTCCAGTCCGCGCCAAACCCTGCGCCGCTTGATGGGAATGTGTAAGGACCGCTGGCATCCGCGACAATGCGGATATCAACCGCCTTGCCTGCGGCGCGGTTCGTAGTTACCCAGCTTGTGATATTTTCTGTTAATGCCAGGGTGTGCTGGAACTGCGAACTAAAATCAACGGTAATCACGCCGGATGCTGAGGCATCAGTGGTGATGCCGCTCACGTTATCATTGGTTAAAAATGACCATACATCAGTTGAACCATCGGTCATCAAGAACTTGTTTGCATTACCTACGCGCGATGGCAAGCCGGAATCAGCGCCTTTGGATGCAAATAAATCCCAGTTAACAGGATCAGCATCTGGTGCTGTAGCGCCAGACGTGTGATTGGTAAGGCCGATATAAACGCTACCCCCGTAATGAACAAGGTTCAATTGCTGATAATCTGTCCCCGATGCCGACCAGTCTCCGCGCCAGACAAAAACAGCGCTTGTGCTGGCGGAAAGCATGGATGACAGATAGGATATCGCATCACCCGAAAACTCATGTCCTTTTAAGATCCCGTTCATCAGCAACGTATCATCACGCTGCAAGATGGCCAGGTTAGTCAGAACCTCGGAAAGCGTCTGCGCGATATTACCGAACTCGGTATCGATAGCGGGTGTTCGAACCGTGCTGCGCCCGGATACTGCGTTGCTTTCTTCCTGACTGAAATCCGTTGTCGGGCTGTAGGGTGTGGGTTGTGCCATTATCTATACTCCAAAATAAAAAACCCGCTTGATGCGGGTTAATTGGTAATTAAATATCAGTCGGATCAATCATCCCCGAACCTCACTCTGTCACGCAGGTAACGCATTTTCTTTCTTACGCTTATGCCGTTAATTGATTCTTTTGAATACCGGTTACGGGTTTTTACTGAACGCCGAATGGCATTCATGTCTATGTTGTTGCGCGGGTTTTTGTTGTTAAATTTAATAATATCCGGCAGCACATCTTCTTTGTACGTTTGAACGTCCCCCACCCTCAAGGCGGTTGCAGCTTTTGTTATTAACTGCTGCCTGCGTTTACCTATACGGCTTTCATAACCCTTGATGGCTGAGTTGACATCGTATTGTTTATCGACCCTTGCGGAAGAGAAACCTATGGCCTGCATAGCGATTTCCCAGGCATTGAGTTCTTCCACAACCGGGTCGCCGCGCAAGTTTTTCACCCCTTCATCAGCATAGCGGATTGCTTTCATGCCATCTTTGATGGCCTTGGGCGTCATGGCCTCGATGCCACGCCATATTTTCCCCTCTGCCATTAAATCCTTACCACGAGCCGCGCTGGTCAGGATGCTGCCGAAGGGGCCGATGCCCTGCAACATCCAGTATTCAACTGAACGCTGCATTTCCAGATCGCGGTATGGGGGGCGAAGCCAGAGATCATTCATGCTTAACCGCCCCTGAGTCCCCAGCCCGGAACCCGCCTGCAACGGCCCCATGGTGATAGCTTCAGCAACCTTGTCGCCCGCTATGTCGGCGAACCAGTTACGCAGCTCAACCTCGGCATCCCAGGGATCGTCTTCATCATCAAAGAAGGCTTCGAGGATGGATGCGACCAGCCACCAAAGCGGCAGGCCATACATCCCCGCCGCCAGCGACTGCATGGCTAAAATCCCGGTCAACTGCTTTCGCGCCTCCGCCCGCACCTCCTTGCTTTCGCCTTTTGCCATTTGATGAACATTTCGCACCAGCAGGTAGGTGGTATTCAAACTGTACTGGCGGAAAATCAGCAACACCTTGGCGGCATCATTCTGCATGAAAGGGGCTTTATTACCGGTTGAATAATCGTAATGCGCCTTATTCACCACCCGCGCCCCTTCCTCGATGGCCGCTTCGTGAGAAAGGCCTTTTTTTCTGGCTAAACGGTAAGCCGCCAACGCGGTCACTTCGCGGTTGAGCCGTTCTGTGTGATGGAAACCATAGCTGATGATTTCCATGGCCTTTTCTTTCTTGCCGCCATATAGCTCACTGGGGCGTTCACTGCGCCCGGCTAAATCATGAGTCAGGGTTTTATCCAGAATGCCGCTCAGCAACCATTTCTGAAAGGCCTTTTTTTCATCGGCGCTCAGACGACTGGATTTTGATGCGCTGAATACGCCGTCCTTCACGCTGACCCGGCCACTGAAAAAATCCCTCCCGGCCTGCATCAGCTCTCGGGTGGCGTTACCCCAGCCGTAGCGACTGGCTATTACTGGCAAGGCAATGACAGGGGTTTGAAATAGATTCACGATGGCCGCCGCCGGGGTTAAGCCCAAATACCAGACAAACGCCGCATTGGTGATCCAGTTTGCCCAGCCACTGCTCTGTGGATTCATGATCCACTCATGGCGTTTTTTAAGTGAGCTCAGTATGTCTGCTGCCTTTCTCGCTTCCAGATCCGTTTTTGTGTCAGCGGTGTCATAGTTTTGCACCGTCTCTGCCATATTGCTGATCTGTTCTTCCATGATGTCCGCATACTTGAGCTTGGCGAGCTGATACGCGCCGTGAAAGCCATTGTAGGTAAAGCCGCGCAGGACATCGTTGCTGTAGCCCAGGGTTTTCTTGCGGTGAATCGAACGCTTACGCATCGAGGCATCGGGCAAGGTGGTTAAATAAAGCTGGTAAACCGCATCTTTAATCTGCTCAGACTGTCCGCCCGGCACCTTGTCCAGAATACCGATCACATCACTGACAAATCCCTGACTGGCGACCTGCGCGGTCTTGATGTTTTCCAGCTTTTTCCCTGTTTTTACGCTATAACCCTGCTTGCGTTTTTGTGCGGCAAAGACTTCCTGCTGATAGGGATCCTCAAACATATAGAATTCGGTTTCCTGCACCTGTTCCTGTGCATAGGCCACGGCGTTGGCCTTGTCTTTAAAGCTGGCGACCGGGGTGCGCCCCCGGCCTCTGAATACGCCCCACTCATCCCCGTTTTTGCGGATTTGATATTGTTTCTTCCAATCGCCTTTTCGGGTAATGCTGGCCCAGTAATCCCCGGCGCGGAACAAATTAAAATAGGGCGCCTGCACCCGCATGCCTTCAAAGCGCAATCGAATTTCATCTTTCATGGCGCGTTTTTCGGTCTGTGACACATCCGCCCGATCAATACGCGCTTTCAGAGCCTTTTCAGTTTCATTGAGTTGCTGGGCATAGTAATCGCGCACGGCAACATAAATATCTTTCGCTTCCTGCGGCATGGCTTCCCAACGGCGGCGCAATTCTGGGTAAGCCTTCTTGCGATTGCTCTCCTGTTGCCTGAGCGTTTTCATCTCGCTGATCTGATTAATGTACTTATAGGCCTCGCCGGGCATGTCGCGTGCTTTTTGCTCAAGCATCTTACGCTTCTCGGCATACTCGCTGTTTGACACCAGCTCCTGATAGGCTTCGGCGGGATCGACGCCGGCAATCGTGGCATCGTTCATCAGGTTCGCCAGCTTCAGGTTTTCCGCTTCGTTTTTACGCGCCCATTTTTCCCATGGGGTGATGATTTTTTCAGACATGTCCGCCAGTATCTGGCTGCGGTCTGCTTCCATATCCTTGAAGGTCTGGTAATACTGTTTGATCTGCGGCAACACATCGCTACCGATATCCACCAGGTGCAACAGGGTCAGCCCCTTGAGCCAGCCCGGGCGGGTATGGTCGATAGTTTTTCGGCCTGTTTTACTCCATGTCTCATCGGCTTTTTGTTTAAGCCACGATTTCGTGTCCTCTTCGGATACGCTTAATACCGCCTTTTCGATATTGTCCCGGATTTCCTTTTCCGGTCGGGAAAATAACGCATTGGGGCGCGCCGAATCTTCGTTCTTTCTCAGTTTGACAAGATCGCGGTTTGTGTATATCTTTTGGTTAGAGCCTCGCGGCTGGTGAACCACTCCGGGCAATTGTAGCCCGGTAGTCGTACCAAATGCGGGGCTTTTCTTTGTGTCCAGATAGCGCAACAAGCCATCATCAAGCCAGCGACGAAGCGGGATTTTTGTTCCCCTGTCATAGGCATTAACCAGCAGGTGCACCTCGGTTCGACCCATATCTGCATCTGGTTCGACAATCATCATCACCGGCTTGTCGCGCACTGTCTCAGGCGCAATAAACACCAATCTCCCCGCCACCGTATCGGACTCAAATACGGCGACCGGGTTCTCCAGCCACTGCGGTATTTTCTTCCAGTGCTCGGCGGTCAGACCGTGATTGAACTGCCCGGCCTTTATCTTGCCTTCCGCGACATGCACGGGTTTGTCGCCATAACCTATTAACGTCAGCACATCGGACTTATCCAGAACTTTGACCCCGGCTGGTGAGGCTTTTTCACCAGCAAAGAGTTCATCAATTCTGCGCTCATAAGCCGCTGTCGTATCGCTGCTGCGGGAAAACATTTTTGACTGGTTATAGAGTGAATTTTTATCGGACTTCTTTTTGCCCTGGCTGCGCTTCTCCAGCCGCTTGCCGGCCTGCACCACCAGCGCTTCCAGTTCCGTAGCGGTCCATTTGAGACTGATTCCAAGCTTCTCACGCAGGAACTTCCTGATAGCCGCAACCACCTTCGCCAGCAACGGATGCCTGATTCCCCGCTCGGCCATCACGGCGACGATCTCACGGGCTTCCTCTGACCGGCTCAGGGTGAAGGCCATCCGGCCTGTTTCAGGCTCCTTCCTTGAATAGCGCCGTCTGACCTCTTTGGCGATATCGGCGATCTTTTTATCGTCCCGCTTCAACCACTGAACACGCTCCAGAACCGTATCCAGATCATCGCCCATCATTTCCTCAAAGCTGTGATGCCCCACCGCCTCATGCGCCAGCACCTTGAGGGTGCGATCCTGTGTCGGTAGCATGTCGGCAACCAGATAAATTTTGCCGCTGGGCGCGTAGTACACGGCCTCGAAGCCATCCGGGTGTTCATCAGCATCGACAATATCCGGCGGGATATCGTTAACCGACTGCACCACCTCAACAGTGGGGGCGCTGTCTCCCCATTTGAGGATGACAGGGGCGATGGTTTTCTCGACCTCAGAAACAGAAAGCCCCGCTTTTGCGGGGCTTTTCGCGGTGGGTGAGGATTTTGAATAGAGTATTTCGCCTAGTGCGGGATCTAGCTGAGTGCGCAACTGCCGTGCAAGTTGTCCCAGAATCTGGAGCCGCGTTTCTTTGCCTGCTCCCTGTACCAGGGTATTTGTGAGAGCCGCTCTTTTAAGCGTTCGCGCCCCAGCCTGCGGCGTTCCTTTTCCTCGGGTGACTCCGGCGGTAGCTCTGAAATCAGCTTCCGTAAATCTTTGCCCGCTCTCCGTATTAATAAACGCTTTTCTTCCAAAGTCATATTTTATGCCCTTAATTGCAGGAAAATACTCTGTAATATTAGCATAATGTTTCTGAATTAGCCTGGTAAGATTGCCTTTATCATCCCCCGGCACCCAGTCAATGCCCTGCTTCGGGTGTGGCCGCAGGTGCTTTGTGGTGCCGAATTTCAGGGCAGAGGACATCATATTTTCAGTGCGGCGGTAAAAGGCCTCATCAGAGAGTCCATCCCGATCACCAATGAATACCTTGCCATTATTGTGCGCGTAGGTAGCTGCAACATTATACAGCGCACTGCCCCGGCTCTGGCCGGACACCAGCAGCGCGGCATTCAGCTCAATGGTGGCATCCTGATTTTCGCGCAGGTAGGCGGGCTTGCCGTCCGGCATGGTCAGCTTCCACTCGGTGACCGTATTAGCCTGCTTATGCATGGGCGCATCGAGCCGCTCGACCTGAATCCCGGGATCGATATCAGCTGCAATCTCGCGCAAGCCCTTGGCCCGCGATGCCGGCTGCTGAAAGATTTCCTCGGCCATGGCCAGTTGCTGCCATAGATCGGTTACCCCCGTATCTACGTCTGACTCGGGTTTGGAGAACAGGGTTTTCTGGCTATTTTCATTGCCGCTTTCTTGATCCTGCTCTTGTGACGGTCTACTATCCTCGACATCACTACCGTCTACCGAGTTTAATGCGTTAGGTCGCTCCTTACGGAGTTCAGGGAAGTTCGCGCCCTCACGGGTTAATGGTTTTTTAGTTTCCGACTTAATGGGTGCGCTTGTGTCGGGTTCTGGGGTGGTTTTCGATATAGCCTGAGCGTCAGACTTAGCGGATTCGGTCTGTTTCTGCGCTTCTGATATAGTTTCCTTGCCTTTCGGCCAGCCGCGTTTCTGACCTTCAACCAGTTTCTTGCCAAGCCAATCAAGCCGCTCCTTATTATCGTAATTGTTCGGCGCATCCTTCTGGAACTGGGCAATTTCTTTCGGGGTAAACCAGTTGTACAGTTCCTTGTCGATGAAATCCAGTTCATCATTAAGTGTCTGCTCGGTTTCACGCTTCTTCTTTTCTATCGCCGTTTTGGCGGTAGTAGACACATCGCCGTCTGACTCAGTTTCAACATTGCGCCCAGCAATTAAACCTGACTCATAAGCCTGCCAATAAGGTGAATATTCACTAGAATCAACCTCATATTCGCTCTTACCATAGACACCGGCAAGGTAACCTTGCCGGAAGCCGCGCTCCCACCTACCTTCGTCCTCTGGCTGCTTAATGTAGGTGTCGCGCCACTGCTCTTTGGATTTCTGCAGTGATTCATCAAAACCGCCAAAGGGTTCGAGTTCTTTTTGCTGATCCAGTTCGGTCCTGGCTTGCTCAATACGTTTTGTTATCTGCTCACTTTCCGCATCCGTTAAATCCCGGCCTTTATAGCGGCCGGCATCCAGTGTTTTCTGATCACGCGCAATACGATTTTTCAGGACTTCGATTCGTTTTGCTCTGCCCTCGGTAGATGTGCTTGCCTTTACAGGTTTTGCTGCCGGCTGTTCCTTGATAGATTCCGGCTTGGCTTTCTGGCTCTCCCTCACCGCCCGGGCAAACTCGCCAATATTGGGTGTGACATCCTGCTGAACGAAGTCACCCTGTACGGGCGGTTGCTGGATGGACGCATTCACCCCGGCGGCCTGCGCCATCGCTGTCCCTAAATCGTTCGGGTTTGGCCGGCTGATGATTTCGCCGGTTTGTTTGTCGATATAACCGCCATTTGCTGCCGGTGATGGCGGGGCAGCAGCAGGGGCGGCATTAGGTGGCGTGGGTTCATTTTTTTGGCTGACTTCCCCAGTTTTGGGGTCAACCATGTAATAGTCTTCCGCCCGCTTCTGTTCTGAAGCCATTGCTTTTCTAACGCCTGATACGGCATTGGGCGTTGCGAACGTTGCACCATAGGGTGTGGTGACAACTGCGGTATCAATCGCCCGGTTGATAAGTTCATCGGGCGTATATTGCGCGCCGCTTGCACCCGCCATTCCCACCGACACGCCTTCCTGCGCGACCTCTGTTCCAACCTCATAGCCAGTGCGCTTCAGAACTTCCTTTGCATAAGCTTTGGCGGCTTCTTTCTTGCCATCTTTGATGAGCTTCATCATCAGCTCATCGCCCATCAATTTACTCAATACTTTAGGAGAGAGAACTTTGCCGGCGCCAAATCGTTCCAGCGCCCCAATGGCTCCACCGCCGAGAACCTCAAGCAACGGGTTGCTTTCAAGCCCTTTGTCTTCAAATTCTTGCGCGACCTCGCCGGCTCCCATCAGCCCAGTTGAAGCTATTGTTGCCCCGCCGAATGCGGCAGCAAGCGGGGCTGAAAACGGCGCAGAGGCTAATGCCAGGGCGGTGCCACCCAGACCTACGGTGCCTGATGCTAGATTTTCCTGTACTTTTTCCCATACCCAGCCAGGCATGTCTGTCACATCTTGCTCAGTAAACGAACCCTGATATTCAGGCCGGTAGCCACCGGCTGCAATCTCTTCATCTTGTTTGCTAACGTAATCCTTACCCCAGCCTGCGACAGAGTCAGAGCCTATCAGCTCACCGACTGATTGAACGCCACGCCCCATCATGCGCTGCATTACGTCAAAGGAGTAAGCGGCGGGGCCATCGGGGTTAAGGTTGCTTACCTGTGGATTTAGCTGCCCGGTACTGGTAAGAAATTCGGCGTAATCTGCATCAGATTGCGACATGCTCGCCGCCTCTGTTTGTGGCTGTGCTTGCCCAATGCTGGACAGGAATGCAGCATAGTAATCAACCGGTTTCTGTTTGTCCTGCATTATTATTTCCTGCCATCCAGATAGGCTTGAAGTTCCCGCTTATACTGCTGTAACAGAGCGTTATCTGCTCCAACATCACCCACGCCATTCAATTGTTTTAATAACGACCGCGCCATTCCTGGCGACATTGTTTTCTGACTAATGCTTCGGTCAACCGTCAGCTTAACCCGCTTCAATGTTTCCTGATCATTAGCCCGCTTAAGTTCTCCTGCCCTGCTAGAAAATGCATCCACTAGCCCAAGACGATCAACTTTTGAAGTTGAGCCTTCCCAGTCATTAAAACGTTTCTTTACTTCGAGCCTTCTTTGCTCATCTGGCATTTCTGGGTATTTGGCTTTCAAAAATTCATAAAAAGCCTCAGGTGTGTTTTCAGTAACAGGCGGATTTACAGATTTCTCACCGCTTAAGAAACGCATCATCTCGTTAATATTTTTCTGGACGCTCATATCGATTTGCTGATCGGTCATCTTAGCCAACGGTAAATCAGGATTAAACTGTTGTGCTTCTGCACGCATTTGAATCAACAAGCGTTTTTGCTTGTCATACATGCCAACGATGGTTTTGGTGTCCAGAATATTCCCCGGCGCACCATCAGGTGCTACAGGTGCGCCGTCAACTCTTCCCTGCCAATTAACATCATTAGGGCTGCCATAGGGCCTGTACGCTATCCCCCCTTGCACACTCACAGTTGGCTTACCCGCCACCGCAGCCATCGCCCTGGCGATGTCATTCGGATCATTGCTATTGCCGATCATGCTGTCCTGCCGGCCAATATTGATCGCATTCTGCATCGCGTTGACCAACTGCTCGCCATTTGTTTTTCCGGTGCCGGCCATATTGGCGCCCATCGCGACTTGCGCCTGATTGAAGCGGTCTTTGACCTCGGGCGTGTACCAATCGGGTGGAATATTCGCAACCGGGGGCTGGCCTGCCGGCGTGGGTGGGCCGTCTACCCGCCGTTCCTGCCAGCCTTGCTCTATTGCTGACGAAAGCTCATCAAGCTGCTGTTGATTTAATCCAGTCATACCCCGCATAAACATATTTTGGCCTGTATCCATACCCTCCAGCCGCTTGCGGTTCAAGTCCGTTTCGCTGTTGTACTTGCCGATTTTCGACTCAGCCAGCGCCATCCTCATACTATCAGCGATGGCATTACCAGCGGCGCGTTGTTCGATGGCAGGTTGCAGAGCAAAGGCCTGCGCCAGCTCACGTCCGGCGTTGACCATGGGAGCATAATTTCGCATGATTTTTACCTTATCTGGGTGTGTATTCGCCAACCGTGCCGGTTAGTGATGGGGTTTTGGTGCGATAGCCATTTATTATTTTGCCCATGCCGTAGCCGCTGGCCATCGCCCCGGCCAGCATCAGGCCGGCGTTAGGTTGCGCGGCCTGTGAGACATCAGTGCTATTCGCTCTGGCCATATTGATCTGCTGACCGGCGTTGACCCCGACCTTTGATGCTGCACCGGCATTATTGATTGCCTCATCGGTTTGCAGGTCACTGACGCCTCGCATTTTCGACATTAGACGGGCGACTACGCTGGCCTGATTGGCGTTATCGATGGCGCGCTTTGCGCGGTCGGCGACAAACGCTTCACTGACGCGGCCCTGCGTGGTATCGGTTTGCGTTCGCCCTTCATTCGCCCTGTCCAGAAAATCACGCAGTGAGGTATAGGCGGCATCCTGCGCGCCTTCGATATTCCTCTGACGGGCCTGTGGATCATACTGCTGCGCATTGTCATCGATAGTATTGATGATGTTCTGGTTATACACATCATTCCTGTCTTCACCGACACCGATTTGCCGGTTTGCCCGCCGCTCGGCATCCTTCTGCGCCTTGTATTGCATCGCGGTGCCTACCGCCATGATTGCTAGTGGGTTACACATTATGGCCCCTCTCTTGTTGTTCCGTAATAACTGCCCGGATTTGAGCGGAAGTTGGCGCCATAGTTATAACCCCGCGCCCGACCTCTGGCTCTGGCATCCTCGGTGATATACGTTCCGTAGTCTTTAAAGACCTGCCCCAGTGCATTGGACTGAGCGTTAAAACCGATGTCTTTGGCTGCATTCTGCATTTGTTGGGTCGCGCTTTGAATCGCGGCATCGCCGGACATACCCGCCTGAATGCGGCTGATTAAATCAAGACGCGCCTGCTCATCAGAAGCACGCAGCTTTGTTGCGGCTGCATCGGCGCGATTGCCGATGTCCAGCGTGGCTCTGTCCGCCCGCTCGCCGATATCTGCGTAGGTATCATTCTGCACAGATCCACCCCGCAACCCGCGCCGCGACAATGAGAACTTCGCGCCGCGTTCAGCATCACCACGCTGCTTCATTAAATCATTCATGTAATAACTGAATGTATTGTCGCGCAGGTTGCTATAAATATCTTCACGGGCTGTCTTGTTCTTTTCCGCCGTGGTCTTTGCATCCGCGCGCTGCTTTTCCCAAGCTGCTAAAGCTGTGTTGTAGCCTTGCTCATCAAATTGACTCCCATAGTCACTATTGTATGAACTAAAATCAGCCTTATCCGGTTTCCCCTGATTAAACCCGTCATCATAAATACCAAACAGCCGGTTAACCCGATCTATGGCGGCATTCTGTTTCTTCTGCCGTTCAGCCTCGCGCGCTGATGCACCGCCATCGCCGCCACCGCCTCCACCACACATACGCTATTCTCCCCGACAAATAGAATATAAATAAAAATCTTCGCCATTCTTGCCCATGGCTTTTAAGGGTTCGCCCCGCGCCATGCCGAAACATTCAAGCCATTTGTGCGCATCGGTATGAAAAGCCGCCGACCATGCATGGATTCGATTTACTTCATCGAGATTAAATAAGCGCGCAAATATAGAACGGGTATGGCGCGTTACCGCTAACGCAACTGTCTGAAAATGCTCCGTCCCGACCATCCATGCGGTTCCAACCTTTGGCGTATGTAACGCGATGCCGCCAATCGCAGCGGGGTATCCCCGATTATTAATCGCCGCAAATGCAGGCCCGGGCATCCTGTACATATCCAGCGCAAAGGCATCGGAATCATCATCCCAGCGCATCGCCATCACCTCGCGGTAATCGACCTCACGCATGCGCCGCGAGACATACAGCGCATGGTCGATGGTCATACGGACAATCACAGTACGCCCAACTCGTTGTAATAAAAGGTTAATGAATCAATCTGCACCACCCCGTCATAGGATGAGGTGATAATGGGGGCAACCGATGTCGCCATTACTTCCACCGGCGTCATTTCACCGGGGCGCGTATCGCCACTTAAGGGTATTTTGTCCGTGACTAAACCGGTATCGCGCGGGTCAAACCGCAACTGCAAATCGGCCTGCCCCTGAATAACGGCATCCACCCCAATAATCTGCTTGAGAACGCCTGGACGCTTGAAGTCAAGAAACGGCATTTCCATTGTCATTTTGTAACTTGTTCCATCATCCGTGAACAAGCTATCATCAATCCGGTAAACATCATCGCCTGAGCGAACATAAAACTCACCATTCAATTCTGTCATATCGTCAATGAACACGCCGATATCGTACTCAGACCATGCGCTGATTTTTCCTGTGCGCGAATAGGTGTACACATGGATGGTTTGCCCAATCGCACACCAATACTGGCCACCGCCGCGATAGTAGCCGGCCACCGGCTTGATGGATGTATTGAGCAGCGGCGTCACAATCGAATCAATCGGGCTGCCAACATCCACATCTACCGGCGTATCACTGACCGAGATGGCCGACATAGAACGATAACCCGCCTGCGACAAAAATAACGCATCATCGCCAACATGGCCCAGGCTGCCCGGATAGCTACTGCCCAGACTTTGAATAATTTTGCTGAGTTTGTGGTTTGCAGGATTAGAATCAGGATTCCAGATCTGAATGCTATCAACAAAATAAACCACCAGATCCTTACGAAACTGACCCAGCGCCAGAGCTTCCAGCGCGCCACGCTGCTGCAGGCCGGTAGGTAAATATCCGGCATCGTTTGCGGCCGTCCAGTCCTTTGGCAGACCGGTTGCCGAGAACCTGACTGTCTCACCATCGGGCGCCCAGATTTTATCGGTGACCTTAACGAACTCAGCAGACTGCGGACAATTTGCATCCGTGACATGCGTAGGCGATCCACCATTCAAATAATGGTGCCAAATACTGCCATCGGCGTATTCAACCGACACATACAAATAACCATCAAATATATCGCCGCGATGGACGCGAGTAACCAGCTGCGAGGTGGTCGGATGCGCGACGAGGTTGGCCTGAAACAGGCTGTTCGCATGGGTAATGCTGCCTGACTCATAAAACGTATTCAGCTTACCAAGCCCTGACACCAGCCCTTTCGTGCCCGACTCCAGTGTGACGATTTTCTTTCTGGCAGGCCGTTTTCTGATCACCTTGCCAGTGGTGACATACGCGTTCTTTAACTGCCGCAGCCTGTTTGCATCAGACACGGATGCACCTTTGCGCAAATCCAGACCCACGTCGAATTTGTCAAAGGTGATTGATTTCACAAACTTCTCTCAAAATGCCCAAACGGGCGATATAAAGGGTCACCAACAACCCCAAGCGCACCTATAAAGTCAACATCGAATGATGTTATATTTTGCACTTTACTTACCAGCCTCATAACTTCTGCTAAATTATGACCATATAAAAATGCTTCAACAATATTGTGTCCTATAGGAGAATTATCAGCCATTGGCTCCTGCAAAGCCCCAAATGCAACACACGCACCATGTCTAAGTGCATAAGCTGTTCTTGATTCTGGTCCTGTACACCTAATTGTAACTGTCCATTCAATAGGTAGATTACTTTCAAACCAAAAATACTGGCTCCTCGGACTACCAGAAGGCACTGTTAATACCGTTGTTCCATTTATTGAGTCAGTTAATGTTATTTCGTTAGTGTCAGTTACTTCAAAAGATGTGTTATCTAAAGTGCAAGTAAAACTATACCCTGTTGTATTTCCTCCAAGCTGATTTTGAAATTTAAGGTCAGCCTTATCCCCAGCAGACACAAGATTTATTACAGATGGGTTTGCTGTTTGAGTTATTGATGCAACAACATCGAAATCAATTTCAGTTCCATAGGTTTTAGCCATTCCACAGGAGCGTCCAAACAAAGTGATGGCTCCATCATAATAACTAAATGTTGATGCGGAAAATGGGAGTCTTCCATTATTAAAATATGAATCATTTCCTAAAAAATGAAAAAAGCAATCATTTACAGGCGTAAAAGTTCCCCCAACAACCGGTTGAATATGGGTATCCCCCGCTTGAAAATTATTGTCTGGTATTGAAGGGTATTCTGTCGTATTCGCAAGTTCAGCCGCCATACCTTTCCAAAATACTCGTGATTGATTAATTACATCTCCTCTCTCACGAATTGCGGCAATAGTAGAAATATTTGCTAATGGGACAGGGTCTACATCGCCCCCCACAATTTGAGTTCCCGGCACTGTATTATACCTTGCCTTTTCAAAAGCAATGCCCCTGTCAATTATGGCTTTAACTAAATCTAATCTTGTGCTGTATGAATCTGTTGAATGCACAGCGGGAGATGTCAGCCGACTTACAGTATATGTAACTGCTGCTAATTTTGAATTTACTCCATTGAACAACTCCCAGTTATTATTCCCTGTTGGAATATCTCCCTGAGTATTTTCAATTTTAGTTTTAAAATCCAACGGATAGCGTAAATAACCAGAAATCGCGCCATGCTTGCGAGTAAAAAAGTCTGACGCTATACCCGATATGTAAGCTCGCCATCTGATTGTTCCATCATCCCAATATAGGCCGCTTCCATCAGACCCAGAAGGAGCATTCCAATCAAACTCTACACTTCCAGTAATTCCACCAATCTCGCATACAAAGGGCGATTCCGCAGAAGTATCCTTTTTTCTTAAAAATTCTCCTGTATTAAAGCTAATACCAGCATCCCATGTTCTAATTTTTTGCCAACCACTATCACCCCATTTCCCAGAAAGAGATTCTGAATGTTTTCCGAAACGATAAGCCCTTCTGTCGACCTCCTCAAAACGAAGATAATTATATTTAGGAAATACTTGACTTCCTTGCGCATTCACATCTATAAACAACGCTTTTAAGTAATCATCAAAGCCTTTACCGAAGACTCCGGCTTCAACTCCTTTATTTGGAAAATCACCACATAGGACGATAGAACAAATACTATTAATACCACTAAAGCTTCTTACCGCATTTTTCATCACGATAACTTCATCAATCGTTGCGCTATTACTATTTGTAATTGAAACAGTCATAACATTACTGTCTGGTATATTTCTTACAGATTTATAATAGTCTGCAATATCTTTTCCAAAACTATCGTTATCTCTATATAACACGAGAATATTTCTTGCAGTTATACGCCGTGAATAATTCTCTTTTACAAAAGAATTAAACGTTGTTGTTCTATTACGTCTCTTATTCTGCAACAACAGTTATCTCCCAACCATCATTAGGCAATCCACCGCCTATCTCAGAAATTACTTGCCCATCCTGCATTAGCTCGATTTCCGAACCAACACCAGTGAAGCGCATTTGTATTTTATCTATTGGATGAATAACAGCATTTCCTTTTTCCATCTCTGACATTGCTTCTTTGATTTTCATATTAAACTCCAGAAATAGTTGAATGTAGAACCTTATGCCCAGACAACGCTTTTGCATAAGTCCAATCAAGTGCGGCTAACAAGTCAGCTTCAGAAGGCAATACATCGGGCGTTTCACAAAAATACAGATAGTGGTCTTGCTTAAAAGAGGACGAAAAATCTATCTTTATTTGTTTTTTAAATGATTCTTCAGGGATATGTATAGAAGCAT
>WFUI01000140.1 GCA_015485035.1 Mariprofundus sp. | reverse complement strand
CAGCTCTGTTCCCTGAGTCAGCATATGATGCAACCCATGACCGAATTCGTGGAACAGGGTCGTGACTTCATCATGCGTCCACAAAGCCGGCTTATCACCGACAGGCGCATCGAAATTGCACACCAGATAAGCCACCGGCAACTGCAATGAACCATCCGGCTTTTTCCAGCGAATGATACATTCATCCATCCATGCACCACCGCGCTTGTGCGGACGGGCATAAGGATCGAGATAAAATGAGGCGATTCTTTTCTCATTTTCATCAAAAATATCAAAAAACCTGACCGTTTCATGCCATTTTGGCGCATGATTGTTTTCCTTGATAACTATGCCGTAAAGCTTTTCTACCAGGCTGAACATACCGGTGAGCACACATTTCTCGGAAAACCAGGGTTTCAATGTTTCCTGCGATAGATGATAGGTTTTCAGTCGCAGCTTTTCCGAGGCAAACGATATATCCCAGGCCGCGAGTTCAGGCAACCCCAGTTCGGAGGCAGCAAATGCTCTGAGTTCAGCGATTTCTTTTTCAGCGATTATTCTGCCTTTGTCGACCAGCTGGCGCATAAAGCCGACCACTTCATTCACATCGGTCGCCATCTTGGTTGCCAGCGAATAAGCAGCATAGTGTTCAAAACCGAGCAGCCTGGCCGCTTCGGCTCTCAAGGCGAGCAATTCATCAATGACCGGCGTGTTATCCAGTTCGCCCGACGATGCGCGTGTTACAAAAGCAGTGTACATCTGTTCACGTAAATCACGCCGTTCGGCGTATTGCATGAAGGGGATATATGACGGTGCATCCAGCGTAAACAACCAGCCGGGTTTGTGATCGGCCTCAGCGCGCTGGCGAGCTGCATCACGCACCGAATCAGGCAGGCCGTCCAGTCCGGAGTCATCAGTCAGATGCAGTTCAAAACTGCGGGTGGCATCGAGCACATGCTGTTCAAATGCTGTGGCAAGTTCGGACATCCGCATCCTGATTGCCTTGAAACGATCTTTCTTCTCCCCTGCCAGTTCGGCACCTGACAAACGGAAATCGCGCAGGGCATGCTCCAGAACCTGCTGTCGCTCACGACTCAAATCTGTAAAATCATCCCGTTCCCGCACCTTTTTCATCGCCGCATAGAGTGCTTCATTCTGGGCAAGTTCAGAACCCCATTCAGACATTTTCGACACACCCTGCTGATAAACCGGTCGCAGTTCTTCCGAATCGCAAACAGCATTCAGATGTGTAACCGGTCCCCAGACACGTGACAGCCGCTCATCCAGTGTTTCCAGCGGAATCATCAATGTATCCCATGTCGGGTCGGGCAGATCGGTCAACCCGGCAACCGTTTGCCGGGCATGATCCAGTGTCTGCTCCAGTGCCGGCAACACATGCTCCGGTTTAATGGCGCCAAACAAAGGCAGGTCCGTGCTCACGCCTTGCAGAATCGGGTTCGTGGTCAATGCATTCATGGCCGGAACGATAGGTTCCCCCGCCTCATACGCAAGGGGAAGAATGATTGTCTATGTCGTGGACTATTGCGGCATCGCGACAACTCTGAAGTATTCCGGTGGCGATGAACCAGAAAGAAAGATATGCCAGTTCGGCTGCAAGTACCGAGATAAGTAAACACATCGGGAAATCATCACGCATCGACTGTATTCAGCTTCGTGGTCGGGAGTTTTTCGTCAAACGCGATGATCTCATTGATCCGCTACTGAGCGGCAATAAATACCGCAAGCTTTATAAGCTGATTCAAACCCCGGCCGACAGATATCAGCAATTGATCTCTTATGGCGGCACACAGTCCAATGCCATGTTATCCATTGCCGCCCTGTGCCACCGGAAAGGCTGGCAATTCCACTATACATCAAAGCCCGTGCCGTCTCACCTCAAAACCAGTCCGTCAGGCAATCTTGCGTTAGCGCTGGAACTGGGCATGCAGTTGCACGAAGTCGCACATGATGCATACGAACATGCAGTCCTTTCCCTGCAAACTCAGGCAGATGATTCCATCCTGTTTGTGCCTCAGGGCGGTGCAGACCCGATAGCCCAGTACGGCATTCACAAGCTGGCGCAGGAGATCCGCCATTGGCAACTGACGAACGGCCTTGAAAAGCTCCATCTTGTCACCCCATCCGGCACCGGCACAACCGCCTTTTATCTTGCAACGGCCTTAGCTGACACCATTGTACTGACCACACCCGCAGTGGGTGACAAGGCATGCCTGATTTCCCAAATGATCCGGCTCGGGGATATACCTGCAAACCTGCATATTCTCGAAAACACGAAAAAACACCATTTTGCCAAACCATATCCCGAGTTTATTGATATCTACCATGAGTTAAAAAACAGCGGCATTGAATTCGATCTGATCTATGGCGCTCTGATGTGGCACACCCTGTTTCAAAACATTGATCGTATTGAAGGTAGCATCCTCTATGTACACAGCGGTGGCCTGAGCGGCAACGAAACCATGCTGGATCGCTATATGCATAAAAACCTCCTTTAACGTACCTGAACCCTCTGAGCAGCACGATCATAACCCGCTGTATGGTGGGTCCGGGTTGCCTGTCCCCTTCCGCATCCGAGTGTGCTGCCTGTAACATTGCTTTCTTGCACTGTACAAGCGATGGCAATAAATCGGTATTTCTTTAGAATCACCACATGCAAACAAAGAAACAGGAAATCTGGTTCAGTGCCGCCAAAAACGGGGATCTGGTGACTCTGCAGCAAGCATTGGATTCGGGTATCGACATCAATCTGACCGATAATACCAAAAATACTGCATTGCATCTTGCAACTTTGAATGGCCAGCTGGATGTCATGGCTTTTCTGATTAATCACGGTGCTGATTTGAACCTGCAAAATGCCAAACTGTCCACCCCACTTCATCTGACTGAAAAGAAAATGGATGCTATTCGCATCCTGCTGGAAGCCGGGGCAAATCCGAATATTCTGGATGCTGACTATGATTATCCCTATTACTTTGCGTTTTATGGCTCCATGACCCGTGAATTGGCCGAATTATACATCAAACACGGGGCCAAATTACAATTTCATGGAGAATAATGCCGTCAATAAATACAACCCGGCCATTCCCTGTATGGCATCATGCTGGAGAAAATCATCAAGTACCGGTTGAGCCTGTGTAACCTGGACTCACCCGGGATGTGCGCTGTATAGACAAAGAAACCTGCACGGGTAAAGCTGCATTTGTATTTCATGCAAGCTAGATTGCGGGCATGAATACACAATCTTCCCAGATTCAAGCAGTCACCATCATCGGGGCCGGACTGGCCGGTTCCGAAGCGGCATGGCAACTGGCCCGACGCGGCGTGCCGGTACGGCTGCACGAAATGCGTCCGATTAAAATGACACCGGCACATCATAGCGGCAAATGCGCTGAACTGGTTTGCTCCAATACCTTCCGTGCCGACCATCTGGAAAATGCCGTGGGGCTATTGCATGAAGAGATGCGCCGTATGGATTCGCTGATCATGGGCTGCGGTGATGCAGCACGGATTCCGGCCGGCACAGCGCTCGCAGTGGATCGTGAACAATTTGCCGAACTGGTAACTGAAAAACTCAAAGCTGAACCGCTGATCGAATTTGTCGAAGGCGAAGTGACAGAAATCCCGGCCGAAGGGCTGGTGCTGATCGCTTCAGGGCCACTGACTTCCGATGCCCTGTATGAACAGATTCGTGAACTGACCGGTGAAGATCGCCTTTGCTTCTTCGATGCAATTGCGCCGGTGATTGATGCTGAATCGATTAATATGGACATCTGTTACTGGAAGAATCGCTACGATAAAAATGTGGCTGAAGGTGAGGCAGGCGATTATCTCAATTGCCCGATGAATGCGGAGCAATACAAGGCATTCATCAGGGAGCTGGTCAATGCGGAAAAGGTCGCATTCAAGGATTTCGAGGATATTCCGTTTTTTGAAGGCTGTATGCCGATTGAGGAAATGGCTGAACGCGGGGAAGACACGCCTCGTTTCGGGCCGATGAAACCGGTTGGATTAGACCATCCGGAAAGCGGTGAAAAAGCCTATGCCGTAGTGCAACTCAGACGCGACAACCGCATGGGTTCGTTATTGAATATGGTGGGGTTCCAGACCAAGATGACATATGGAGAGCAGAAACGTGTCTTCTCAATGATTCCGGGGCTGGAGCATGCTGAATTTTTCCGTCTGGGATCATTACACCGTAATACATTTATCAAATCTCCTGCCTTGCTTGATGGGATGCTGCGATTAAAGAGCAATCCCCGCATTCTGTTTGCAGGTCAGATTACCGGTGTGGAAGGCTATGTGGAATCCGCATCCATGGGGCTGATGGCTGGTCGCTTTCTGGCTGCGATGGCGAAGGGTGAAGAACCGAACGCACCACCTGAAATCACCGCACACGGTGCATTGCTGGGGCATATATCGCAAACACGCACGGAGGATTTTCAGCCCATGAACATCAATTTCGGACTGCTGCCTCCGGGCAAAAAACGTGATGGAAAACGTCGTTTCTCGCGTGCCGAGCGACGGCGGGCAGTCTCGGATCGTGCTTTGGCTGCATTGGATATGTGGTTGGAAAGTAGCTTTAGCCGATCATGCCAGGAACATTTGGAATCCGATACCGCTTCATAACAGTCCAGATCGACGATGAAGCCAGAAAAGAATTTTGACATCGAATAAAAACCGAACTATAAAAGCTTGTCTGTTTACAAAACGAGGGGAAATAAACCATGCGAATGAAACCAATATGGACGCTGGCATTAGCCGCAGGATTGATGATGTCAACGCAAACTGCCCAGGCCGGAGGCTTGGCTATAGCTGCCAAGGCATCGACACTTGGTGCCGGTGTGGAATTAACCACCAATGTCGTGCCGATGCTGATGAATGTCCGACTGCAACTGAACGGATTTAATTATAACAACACCATTACCGACACCCAGGTGACTTATGATGGAAATCTGAAATTATTTACAGCGGGTGCGATTGCCGATATTTACCCTTTTGCCGGCAAATTTCGCATCAGTGGCGGTCTTTACTACAATGGCAATAAAGTCGATATCACCGGCAGACCTGCCCTGGGCGGTACCTTCACATTCAATGGCGTAACTTATACATCTGCGCAGGTTGGCACTGTGAATGGCACCATTGACTTCAACAACTTTGCTCCATATCTGGGAATTGGCTGGGGCGATGCAATTTCAAGCGGTAGCCCTTTCGGTTTCAGCTTCGAAGTAGGTGCACTCTATCAAGGCAAACCCAAAACATCAATTGCCACCAGCAGAACTGTGCCGGGATTGAGTGCCAGTATTGCAGCAGAACAGAAAAGACTGGATGATGCATTGAACAATTTCAGATTTTATCCTGTGGTGGCCGTTGGGTTTAACTGGAGGTTCTAGCCACGGCGCTGTAATAAAAAGTTCTTTCTATGCTGTACGAATAGCCACCGACTATGACCCGGTGGCTATTCGTGCTTCTACACAATAGCTTCTGTACAATAGAATAGCCTTTTTGCAATAGTCGTTGTTTCAGCAACGCCGGAAAACAGAAAACTCAGGCCTTCTGAAGGGCATCCATTTTTTCATGCATGTGGTCTTTTCTATTCATTCAAGCAATGATGGATGCAGCTGCCCGGCAATGCGAGCTAGCTGCTGTTTGACCCAGGCCGGCCCCGGCTTGTGCTTCTGCTCAAATGACAGGGCTTCCAGT
>WFUI01000139.1 GCA_015485035.1 Mariprofundus sp. | reverse complement strand
GTTCATGTTCCTTTCCGGCTGGATGGGTGGGCCAGCGCTCTATATCGAGCGTTTCGGCCATCCCCGCCTGCGCCTGCGCCACCTGCCGTTCACTATCGACGAATCCGCCCGCGATCAATGGATGTTGTGTATGAAACATGCACTCGATGATGTGGTGGAAGATCAACCATTACGTGAAGAATTACTGCATGCCTTGCACGGCGTCGCTGATTTCATGCGCAACCAGTAGTAATATTACCCAATCCGATTCATGGGGCACATCAATCAATGATGTAATCGGCTGTGATGATTTCCAGCACATGACCGTTCGGATCCTTGAAATACACACCCCGGCCACCGTACTTATGATTGATTTGGCCATTCTCCAAATCGTAAGGCTCGCTGCCATATACAATGCCACTGTTCTGAATGCGGCCAAAGATACGATCAAACTGTTCATCACTGACTTTGAATGCGTAATGGATAGATGAGAATTTTTCCCGATTGCAAAAATCCAGTGTCAGTGTGGAATTGACTTTTACAACAGCAAAATGCCCCCATTCTTTGACAAACTCAAAATCAAACAGGTTTTCATAAAACCTGGCTGATGCGACATGATCGTGCGCAGGCACAATGGTGTGGTTTAAGGTAATTTCCATAACTGCCGATCTCCTTTTGACATCACTATTTACCCGCAATGGACATCTGTATCCCCTGGCCACATCGCCAGAGGACAGGCGATCAGGCGTTTTTCAGTTTGAGAGCCTGAAACACTTCGTCGGCGTGAAAGGAAGACCGCACCAGCGGCCCGGATGCCACCATGCCGAAACCTTTTTTCTCGGCCAGGTATTTCAGTTCATCGAATTCATCCGGCGTCCAGTATTTCATCACCGGATGATGTTTGGCACTCGGTCTCAGATACTGGCCGATCGTCAGAATATCGACGCCAGCTTCGCGCATATCGTCGAGCACCTGCAGTACTTCATCACGTTCCTCTCCCAGGCCCAGCATAATGCCTGATTTGGTTACTACCGATGGATCAAGTTCCTTTGCTCGCTGCAGCAAACGCAAGCTGGTGAAATAACGGGCACCGGGGCGCACCGAACGGTAGAGACGCGGTACAGTCTCCAGATTATGGTTAAAAATATCCGGCTTCGCATCGATAATAGTATCCAGGCAGGAGGCCGGTTTACGCTGAAAATCAGGTGTCAGAATTTCAATGGTCACATCCGGCTGCCGTGCTTTGAGCTCCCGGATCACCGTTGCATAGTGGCCGGCACCGCCATCCATCAAATCATCCCGGTCCACTGAGGTGATAACCACATGTTTCAGCCCGATCTGGGCTACAGCTTTGGCCAGATTGACCGCTTCATCCGGATCAATCGGATCCGGCCTGCCCGTCGCCACATCGCAGAATGCGCAGGTGCGGGTACAGACCCGCCCGAGAATCATGAATGTTGCCGAACCCTGCTTCCAGCAACCGCCAATATTCGGGCAGGATGCTTCTTCACATACCGTGTTCAGTTTGAGCTCGCGCATCATCTGAACAATGTCTTTATATTCTTTCGACATCGGCGCACGCACTTTTAACCATTTGGGTTTACCGATCATCGGCTCGCCCTGACCGGCTGTCTGGATGGGAATAACTTTACGACTCATAGCGCCAAGGCTAACGCATCCATCCATTTCGTAAATCCATCATATTTTATGGACAATTCGGCCTGGATTGAAAATAAACAGACGTGCTTTTCAGCGCAATTATTGGCATGCTTCGTGATCATAAACTGCGTATTTATGCAGTCTTCGGAGTAATTGAATGAGTTTAAACTGTTTTATGAAGCTATTTGCTGCGGCTATTGCAGCATCGTTTGTGGGTTACTACATCTTGTCCGCAATTCATCCAATGGGTATACCTGCGGCCTCTCTGTTTGCCACCGGCATAACCCTGGGCACAATTTTTGGCGGCCTGCTTGTTGCCCTGGCACCAAAACCCGGCACATCGGCAAAGGAAGACACCACCAGCAGCAATATTTATGTCGGTAATCTGCCGTTTAATGCTGGCACTGATGATGTCAAAAACCTGTTTGCACCTTATGGCGAAATTATCGATATCCGGCTGGTCAAAGATAGACGAAGCAAGCGATTCAAGGGTTACGGATTTGTGGAAATGCCTGCAGCCGATGCCAAATCCGCCATTCAGCACCTGGATGGCACCGATTACGCCGGGCGTACCCTGCGGGTCAATGAGGCCAAAAAGAAAGGTGAAGAATAAGCGTCATCAATAAGGGGACAGGCGTGAGGGAAGAATTATTTTTTCTTCGCGCCTGTTCCCTTATCCCTGACTTTTCCTGCGTTTACGCACTGCTTCAGCCAATGTATGCAACAGGGCTTCCGAGTCTTCCCAGCCCAGACAGGCATCGGTAATACTGATACCGAATGCCGGTTGCTCGCCGGGAACAATATTCTGGCGTCCCTCGTGCAAATGTGATTCGATCATAACGCCGGTGATACAGCGATTACCGGCTGAAATCTGACCAGCCAGATCTTCACCCACGTCAATTTGCCGTTTAAACTGCTTACGGCTGTTAGCATGACTGCAATCCACCATCAGATGGCATGGCAAGCCGGCTGCTTCCAGTTCAGACACTGCACGAGCCACGCTCTCGGCATCATAGTTCGGCTCCTTGCCACCGCGCAGAATAATATGACAATCATCATTGCCGGAAGTTGAGAAAATAGCTGATTTACCCTGCTTGGTCAGTGACAAAAATACATGTGGATGACGCGCTGCATGAATGGCATCCACTGCGATCCGAAAACCGCCATCGGTCCCGTTCTTGAAGCCGACCGG
>WFUI01000138.1 GCA_015485035.1 Mariprofundus sp. | reverse complement strand
TCCGGCGATTTTGCCAAGGCGATGGCTGCTGGAGCATCCACCAGCATGTTCGGTTCGATGTTTGCCGGCACTGAAGAGGCACCGGGGGAGAAGATTCTGTACAAGGGCCGTACCTACAAGGCCTATCGAGGCATGGGTTCAATCGGGGCGATGAAGCAGGGCAGTAAAGACCGTTATTTTCAGGGTGATGTCGATGAGGCGATGAAGCTGGTGCCGGAAGGTATCGAGGGTCGTGTATCCTATAAGGGCCCCCTGGGTGATATATTGCATCAGCTGATCGGGGGCTTGCGTGCTGCTATGGGTTACAGCGGAGCTGCCAGTATTGCCGAACTACATGAACGTGCCCAGTTTATCCGCATCACCGGTGCCGGATTGCGTGAATCGCATGTGCATGATGTAACGATTACTGAAGAGGCTCCGAATTATCGTTTTGAGTCCTGATTGTTTTGCATGAAACAAACCATGCGCATTAAGCGGGCATCAGGCTTCCGCCCTTTGCCCTTATAAACATAGACATGAAAAGTACCGCAGTGGATGAGGGACGCATGGAAAAGATATTAATTCTGGATTTTGGCTCGCAATACACACAGTTGATTGCACGTCGTGTGCGAGAAGCCGAGGTGTATTCCGAGTTGCACCCCTGGGATATGGCGGAAGATGCGATCCGGGCTTTTGAGCCTTCCGGTATTATCCTATCTGGTGGCCCCAACTCTGTTTATGATGAGGAAACGCCCAAAGCACCCGGCATTGTATTTGAGCTGGGTGTACCGGTTCTGGGGATCTGTTATGGGATGCAGACCATGGCGGCACAGCTGGGTGGTGCGGTAGAAACAGGGCTGGCTCGGGAGTTCGGTTATGCCGAAATTTTGACTTCCGGCAATTCGGCCTTGCTGCGCGGTATAGAAGACAAGGAAAACGGCGTACTCGAAGTCTGGATGAGTCATGGTGACAAAGTGACAGGGTTGCCGGACGGATTCCATGTGATTTGCAGTAACGATTCGACACCGATTGCCGGAATGGCCGATGAGTCACGCCATTATTATGCCTTGCAATTTCACCCAGAAGTGACCCATACCCGGCAGGGAACGGCAATCCTTTCCCGTTTTGTGCATGAAATCTGCGGTTGTGGCCGGCAATGGACGATGCCGCATTATATTGATGAAGCGGTAGCCTCTATCCGTCAGCAGGTGGGGGATGAAGAGGTCATTCTGGGTCTGTCCGGCGGAGTCGATTCTTCGGTGGCAGCAGCGCTGTTGCAGCGGGCTATCGGCGAACAATTGACCTGTATTTTTGTTGATAACGGTTTGTTACGCCTGAATGAAGCAGAACAGGTGATGCAAACCTTTGCCGAAAACCTCGGCGTGAAAGTCGACCATATTGATGCTGCCGAGGTGTTTTTAAATGAGCTTGCCGGTGTTTCTGATCCGGAAGCCAAACGCAAAATTATCGGTCGTGAATTTGTGCATGTATTCCAGCGCGAAGCGGAAAGAATGCCCAATGCCAAATGGCTGGCTCAGGGCACAATTTATCCGGACGTGATCGAATCTGCCGGTTCAAAAACCGGCAAGGCCCATACTATCAAGAGTCATCATAATGTTGGCGGTTTGCCGGATACCCTGCATCTGAAATTGCTGGAGCCACTGCGTGATTTATTCAAGGATGAAGTGCGCGAACTCGGTGTGGCACTCGGTTTGCCTCGGGAGATGGTTTATCGGCATCCTTTCCCGGGTCCCGGGCTGGGGGTTCGAATTCTTGGCGAAGTGAAAAAAGAATATGCTGATTTGCTACGGTTGGCGGATGCTATTTTTATTGAGGAGCTCGTCGCATCCGGCTGGTATGATAAAACATCGCAGGCTTTTGTCGTATTTCTGCCGGTGAAGTCGGTCGGGGTAATGGGTGACGGGCGTACCTATGAATGGGTGGTAGCTTTGCGTGCAGTGCAGACACAGGACTTTATGACAGCGCACTGGGCCGAATTACCGCATGCATTGCTGGCCAAGGTATCCAATCGTATTATCAATGAGGTTCGTGGCATCAACCGGGTTGTGTACGATGTGTCAGGCAAGCCGCCGGCAACGATTGAATGGGAATAAATCGCATCTGAAAAAAACTTCTGCTATAATTGCATGAATCCATAATAATAAGGGGAAGAATATGTACAAGAAGACAATGATTGCGGCTGTGTGTCTGGCTATACTGGCCGCCTGCTCGCAGCAAGCGGAAGTTAAGAAAGCCAAGCCTGCCGGTTTGAATCTGGACAATGACAAAGCCAAGCTCAGTTATGCTATCGGTATGGATATCGGCACGTCGCTGAAATCACTCAATGCTGATATGGATCGTGCAGCATTGACTGCGGCGATCAATGATCGCCTTGATGGTAAGCCATTGAAATTGAATGACGAAGATGCGGCCAAGATAAAACAGGAATTTTTCAAGAAGCGTGCAGAGGAACAGGCCGCGAAACAGAAAGCTGCAGCTGAAAAGAACAAAGCCGATGGCGCAGCATTTCTTGCCGAGAATGGTAAGAAGGAAGGCGTGACCACAACCGAAAGTGGTTTGCAGTATGAAGTGATTACACAGGGTGATGGTGCCAAGCCCAAGGCAACGGACAAGGTAACGGTGAATTATCGTGGAACACTGATTGATGGTACCGAGTTTGATTCATCCTATAAACGCGGCAAGCCGGTCACATTCCCGCTTAATGCCGTGATCAAGGGCTGGACTGAAGGTGTGCAACTGATGAATGTAGGCTCCAAATACAAATTCGTATTGCCTGCTGAGCTGGCTTATGGTGAGCGCGGTGCCGGTGGAAAAATCGGCCCGAACAGTACGCTGGTGTTTGAAGTGGAACTCCTGGGAATTGGCGAACCTAAGCCAGCTGCAACAGACAAAACGGCCGATGCAGCCAAGGCCGCAACCTCAAAATAGTACATCTCTAATAATCAAGGATGTGGATACAACATGAACCCCTTCTCCCGGTTGTTCGGGAGGAGGGGTTTTTCATGGAAGATTTTGAGAGGCGATCATGT